>JBPCTP010000232.1:0-8474 GCA_051011615.1 Microthrixaceae bacterium
CCTCGGAGGCGGATGCGGCCGGGGGTCGTGACAACACGACCACGGTCGTGGTGGATGTGCTCGACGGAGGTGAGGCGACGCCGCCACTGGGTGACCGGTTCCGCAAGATCACGACTCCCGCGGTCGACCTCTCCGAGGAGGACGACGCCGGGCCGCACACCGACACGGTGATGGCCGTGATCGCCACGCCCGAAGAGGCTGCTGCCACCGCATCGGAACTCCAACAGGAACCGCCGCCGGAACCACTGGCTGGTGATGAGGAGATCGCAGCGCTCGTCTCCTCGGCCGACCCCGAGGACCTGGCCGCTGCGCAGCAGGCTGCCGACGAAGCAACCAGCCGAGCCGCTCGCTGGCGCACGGCGGCGTTCGTGGCAGCGATCGTGGGCGTCGTGGCTCTGGCCTTCGGTGCGATCTTCTACACGGCGAGCCGGGGTTGGTACATCGGAGCCGACGACGGTCAGGTCGCCCTCTATCGCGGAACTCCGATCCTGTGGCTGCAGCCGGAGCTGGTCGATCGCGCTGCCACCCAGATCGATGACCTGACGGCGGACCAGCAAAGCCAGGTCAACGAAGGCATCTCCTTCCAACAGGAAGACCGGGCCCTTCGCCGCTTCGAAGCCCTGCAGGTCACCACAACGACGACGACCACGACCACGACGACGACCACAACGACCACGACCACGACCACGACAACGGTTGCGCCCGCGCCTGCTGCGGGTGGTGCCCCTCCGGCTGCCCCGGGGCAGTGACAGCACCGACCACCAAAGCGCCCGACCTTGTGGTCGAGGCCGTTGCGAAGCGGCGGCGTACCACTGAGCTGGGCCTGCTGCTGCTGGCCTTCACCGTCATCTGCGGTCTGTACGCGCTGGCAAGCCTGGGACGCAATGCGTCTCTTCCGGCGAACGTCGGGCCGTTCCTGTTGGCAGTCCTCGCTCTCGTGCTGATCGCACACGTCGTCACCCGCAAGGTGTCCGCAGCATCCGATGCGCTGCTGTTGCCGATAGCGGCACTGCTCAACGGGATCGGCTACGTGTTCATCGCCCGCCTCGACCAGGACCTGGCAGCGCTGCAGGCGACCTGGACCATGGTCGGGATCGCGGGGTACGTCGGGACCCTCCTGGTGATCCGTGACATCAAGGTCCTCCAGAGATACCGCTACACGTTCGGACTGATCGGGCTCGGCCTGCTGATGTTGCCGCTCGTGCCCGGTATCGGGCGCAACATCAACGGCGCGCGCATCTGGGTGGAAATCGGCCCGGTCAGCTTCCAGCCGGGGGAGTTCGCGAAGATCGCGCTGGCCGTGTTCTTCGCCGGGTACCTGGTGGAGAACCGCGAACTCCTGGGTGTGGCCACCTTCCGGCTGGGGCCGTTCAGCATCCCCAACCCGAGGCACTTCATGCCGATCCTCGGGGCTTGGGCTGTTGCGCTGATCGTCATGATCTTCGAAAAGGATCTCGGCTCGGCGCTTCTGTTCTTCGTCCTGTTCGTCGTGATGCTCTGGGTGGCGACCGGGCGGGCCAGCTACCTGGTGGCCGGCGGTGGCTTGTTTGCCGTCGGTGCATGGCTGAGCTGGTCGCAGTTCGACCACGTCAAGACGCGGGTGGACATCTGGCTGGACCCCTGGGTGGATCCGAGCGGCTCGGGCTACCAGATCGTGCAGGCGGCGTATGCCCTCGCCTGGGGTGGCACCACGGGAACGGGCCCTGGCCTCGGAATAGCCGGCAGGATTCCCTTCGAGGAAACGGACTTCATCTTCGCGATCATCGGTGAAGAACTCGGCCTGCTCGGCTCCACCGCCGTGCTGTGCGCATTCCTCCTGCTGGCCGGCAGCGGGCTGCGAATAGCGCGGCGGTGCACCGACGGCTTCATGGCGCTGCTGGCCGTTGGCCTGACAACGCTGATCGCAGTGCAGGCCTTCATCATCATCGCCGGCGTGATCCGCCTGCTGCCCCTGACGGGAATCACGCTGCCCTTCGTGTCCTACGGCGGTTCCTCGCTGGTGGCCAACTATGTGCTGTTGGCGTTGTTGATGCGCATCTCCGACCAGGCTGCCAGACGAGTCTCACAGCCTGCGGTGGTGTCATGACCCGCCAGATTCGACGCCTCGGAATCGCCATCCTGATCCTTTACGCGGCGCTGTTCATCAAGCTCAATCAGGTCCAGGTGTTCCAGGCCCAGGCTCTCACCGACGAGCCGGAGAACACCCGGGTGCTCCAGCGTGACTTCAACGAACCGCGAGGCGACATCGTGTCCGCCGATGGAGCGATTCTCGCCACCTCGGAGGAGCGGCGCGCCGCTCTGAGCTTCCAGCGCGTCTATCCCGACGGTGAGTTGTTCTCGCATGTGACCGGTTTCTACTCGTTCTCCCTCGGCGCAAGCGGAGTGGAACGCGAGTACAACGACGAGCTGGCGGGACGTACGACGGCACTGGAGTTCAAGCAGTTCAGTGACCTGTTCGGTTCCAGTTCATCCGAGGGTGACGTACTGCTCACGATCCGCAAGGACATCCAGACCGTGGCCCGGGACTCGCTCGCCGGCCAACAGGGATCGGTCGTGGCCATCGACCCCAGGGACGGGTCGATCCTCGCGATGTACTCCAACCCGTCGTTCGATCCGAACCTCGTGTCCGACAACAACACGGCAACGGCGGCTGACGTGAAGGCGCTCTATGACGCCGCGCCGGGCAAACCATTGCTGGCGCACACATACCAGGAACGCTTCTTCCCCGGCTCGACGTTCAAGGTGGTCACCGCCGGCGCCGGTCTCGCAAGCGAGCGGGTGACGGTTGATTCGCCGGACTACCCGGTGGTCACCGAATACACGCCGCCGTTGACCAACCGGCCGATATCCAACTTCGGAGGCAGCTCCTGTGGCGGCACGTTGTTCACCATCCTTGCTCGCTCGTGCAACACGTCCTTCGCGCAGATGGCGGTCGAACAGGCCGGCGCGTCACAGATGATCGATTCTGCGAACGCCGTTGGTTTCAACGCCGATGTGCCCATAGATCTCCCGAACCCCGCAAGCTCGTTCTATCCGACCGACTTCGGCGAGATCGTGTCGCGCCCGGAGGGCCTCGCACCTGTCAACGAGGACGCCCCCAAGCTGGCCCAGACCGGGATCGGGCAGAACGACGTGGCCGCCACACCGCTGCAGATGGCAATGGTGGCCGCAGCGGTCGCGAACGACGGTGACGTGATGGTGCCCCATGTGATGGATGCCGTACGTGCACGGGACGGCTCGCTGGTCAACGAGTACGACACGGCCGTGTGGCGCAACGGGTTCAGCTCGTCACAGGCTGACACGTTGCGAGAGGCGATGGTCGGGGTCGTCACCGGAGGCACCGCCCAGGTCATGCAGATCCCAGGCGCAGAGGTGGGTGCCAAGACCGGAACCGCTCAGCTCGGCACGGATCCGCCCACCTCGCATGGTTGGATGATCGCCTTCGGCGGTCCCCCGGGCGAGGATCCCACGGTCGCCGTTGCGGTGGTGGTGAACAACCTGAGCGGGGCGAGCAACCAGACGGGCGGTCGTGTGGCAGGGCCCATAGCCAAGAATGTGTTGGCCTCCGCTCTGGTGGTGCGATGAGCCAGCTGGTCCGATGGCGCAGGGCGCGATGAGCGATGGCCGGATGAGACTGAGGGTCGGCGCAGTACGGTCTGCTGCCCGCTGTCGCCCGCAATCTACTGTGGGGGGCGAATGAGCGACTCCGACCTGCGCGTTCTCGGCGACCGATACGAAATACACCGACGTCTCGCACGCGGTGGCATGGCGCAGGTCTACCTGTCGCGTGATCGAAGCCTGGACCGACCCGTCGCGATCAAGGAGCTGGTCCCGGAATTCGCAGCCGATCCTTCCTTCGTCGAACGGTTTCGCCGCGAGGCACAGGCTGCAGCCAACCTCGCCCACCCCAACATCGTCGGGGTGTACGACTGGGGTACACAGGACGGCACGTACTTCATCGTCATGGAGTACGTGGACGGCCCCTCCCTGTCACAGGTCATTCGCCGCGACGGACCACTGCATCCCCGTCGTGCTGCCGAGCTGGCGTCAGAGGTGGCCGCCGCCCTGGGGTTTGCGCATTCGCGCGGCGTGGTCCACCGGGATGTGAAGCCCGGCAACGTGCTGCTCACCGGAAGTGGCCAGTCGAAGGTCACCGACTTCGGGATCGCCCGGGCGCTCTCCTCACCCGATGAAGACCTCACCCAGGCCGGCTCGGTCATGGGCACCGCCACCTACTTCTCCCCCGAGCAGGCCCAGGGCCAACCCGTGGACCCCCGATCGGACCTCTACTCGCTCGGCGTGGTGCTCTACGAGATGGTCACGGGACGCACGCCGTTCACCGGCGATACACCGTTGGCGATCGCGTACAAGCACGTCCAGGACCAGCCGGAGCCGCCGAGCACGATCATTCCGGACCTGCCGCCCGGCATCGACGCGGTGATCATGAAGTTGCTGCGCAAGAAGCCCGATGAGCGCTACGTGTCGGCTGAGGAGTTGCGAGCTGACCTGCGTCGCTTCCTAGAGGGCGAGGAAACCAACGCGGAGGCAGCGGGCGGTGGTGCTGCGGCACTGGCCGCCGGCGCTGCTGTGGGTGGAGCAGCGCTCGGTGCCGCAGCGATGGGTGCCACGCAGGTGCAACCGAGCGTGGACGGCACAACCGGTGCTGTCGCAACAGCGGAGGACCCCGAGGATTCGCACAAATCCCGCACCGGTTGGTTCCTCGGAGTGATGGTCGTACTTCTGGCGCTGTTGGCCGGCGGCCTGTTCTGGTTGGCGAGCGGTCTGAACGATGGCACAGAAGTGCCGGACGTGGTCGGCAACCGCCTCGAGGACGCAGTCGCCACGCTGGAAGAAAAGGGCTTCGAGGTCCGGACCGAGGAAGAGGCGAACGACCAGGTGGATGCCGGCCGCGTCGTGGCCCAGGATCCCGACGCCGGCGAGATGATCGACGAGGGTGAGACCGTCACCCTCACCGTCAGCAGCGGCCCCGCGACAGTGTTCGTTTCAGTTCCCAATGTGATCGGGCTGTCCCAGGACGAGGCGCGTGTGGTGCTCGAGGAGCAGGGCTTCACGGTTGTCTCCGACAGCGCCGAGAGCGAGGAAGCCGAGTCGGGCACAGTGATCCTCCAGGACCCGGGGCCGGGTGCCGAGGTGGAGGAGAACTCCCAGGTCGGGATCGTGATCTCGCGTGGCCCCGGCGAGGAGATCGTGCCCGACGTTGCCGGTCAGAGCCTGTCGTCTGCCCAGTCGGAACTTCAGGCGAGGGGTTTCCGCATAGGTGGCCCCGATGAGGAGTCCAGCAGCTCCGTCGGCGCCGGCTTGGTGATACGCACCGAACCGTCAGGCGGATCCAGCGCACCGAAGAACTCCACGGTCACCGTGGTGGTCTCCAGCGGCAAGTCGCAGGTGAGCGTTCCCGACGTGGTCAACCAGTCGGAATCCAATGCGACCGCCACACTGCAGGGCAAGGGTTTCGAGGTGTCGGTCAGTACACGAAGCGTCCCCTCCGGCGACCCGTCGGTGGGTCGTGTCGTTTCCCAGAGTCCGCAGGGCGGCACCACCCAGGATGAGGGGTCGACCGTGACCATCACGGTGGGTGTCGCGTCGTCCACGACGTCCTCCAGTTCGACCACGAGTTCGTCCACCACCACGACCCCCTGAGATGCGCTGGGCCCGCGGCGCTGCGGCTGCTGCCGTGGCAGTTGCCCTGCTTGGTTTCGGCCTTTGGCTGCTTGCATGGTCGCCGAATCTCGACCCGGTCGGGGCGGTGAAGGGTGAGCCGCCCAGTGTCGAAGTTCCTGATCTGTCGGGTCTCGCGCGCCCTCGAGCGGTCGCGGACGTCGAAGTCGCCGAGCTGGAGGCAGAGGTGGAGACCTCCTTCAGTCTGTCTGCACCCCGTGGTGCCGTGATCGGCCAGGAACCCGCGGCGGGCGCCCAGGTGCCGGCGGGCTCGACCGTGTCGATCGTCGTTAGCAGGGGAGTGTCACGCGTCGAGATGCCTGATGCCGTTGGTCGTCCGCTTGACGAGGCGGCCGCACCGCTGGACGAGCTGGGAGTCGACTACGCGGTGGAGCGGATCTCGAGCGAAACGGTGGCGGCCGGAGTGGTGATCGACCAGTTCCCCGAGGCCGGCGTGAGGGTGACCGAAGCGGACTCGATCAGCTTCGTGGTGTCGACGGGCCCCGAACCCCGAGCGGTGCTGGACGTGAAGGGCCTTTCAGGCGATGGGGCGGCCTTCGCGCTTGGTTCAGCCGGCTTCACGATCGGCGACGTAGACTTTCGCGAGGAGCAGTCGGTTGTGCCCGGTGCCGTGATCGAGACGGAGCCGGTGGCAGGAACCGTGTCGCCCCGTGACACAGCCGTCAATCTGGTGATCTCCAGCGGCCCACCGCCGGCGGAGGTACCTGACCTCGTGAACCGGTCGTTCGAGGATGCAGTCGCCACACTGGAGAGCCTCGGACTGATCGCCAATGTGTCCGGTGGTGGTCCCGCAGGCGGTCGCGTGGCGAGCCAGACCCCGGTAGCCGGAACTGTGCTGCCGGTCGGGTCCCTGGTGGCACTGGAGCTTCGTGGTGGCTGACGAACGCGATGTCTCCGGACCCAGCACGTCGCAAGGTCGCGTCACCGAGATCGGGTCGTGGGAGGAAATCGACAGATCCCGACACCCACTTGCGGCCGCTGTTGCGATCGGAGCCCTTGTCGCACTGTTTGCAGTCGGCCTGGTGGGTCTGGGAGTGGCGATAGAGCGCGGTGATCGACGAGTTGAGGTCGAGGACATCGCGGTGCCCTCGATCGTGGGGCTGAGCGAAGTGGAGGCACTGGCCCTGCTCGAGGACGCCGGGTTGATACTCGTCGTGGACGAGTCGACCAACGAGGTCGTGGGAGCCGGCCAGGTCTTCGAGCAGGAACCAATTGCCGGAGCCAAACTCGAAGCCGGATCCTCGGTGACCGGACGCGTTTCAACCGGACCTTCGGGCACGATCGTGGCTGACACGGTTGGCCAACAGGCCGCTGAGGCACTGGTGTTGCTTTCCACTGTTGGACTGACCGGCGAAGTTGTTCCCACATATGACGAGGACATCCGCCCCGGCGAGGTGCTCGGCAGCGACCCGGCCCCAGGCCGTCGGGCTCCGCCTGATGGTGTCGTTCAACTCCAGGTTTCCGACGGGCCCGCTCCGCGCACGATACCGCCGATCGAGGGGCGCCGTGCGATCGACGTGATTGCAGAACTCGGCCGCCTGCGGCTGGTCCCCGATGACGTCTCGACCGACGTCGACAGTGAGCTGCCGGTTGGCAACGTGGTCTCGATCTCCCCCGGGGCGGGCACCGAAGTACCGCGAGGCTCAAGGGTGGACCTGGTCGTGGCCGGAACCGAACCCGACACACCGTTGCTCATGCCGTCGCTTGTCGGACTGCTGCGTTCCACCGCCACGGACGCAGCGGCAACCGCCGGCGTGGATGTGCGGTTTCGCACCGTCGAGTTGCCGATCGGGGACTCACGCGACGGCAGGGTTCTCCGGCAGGGGATTCGTGCGGGGTCGGAGATCCCGGCCGATGTGTCGGTGGAAGCGGTCGTCGGGGTTTCCCCACCTCCGCCCACCACGTTGCCGCCGCCCACGACCGCGCCGACCACCACGACCACCGACGCGTCCGGCTGAGCCCTCGGTCGGCGATCAGGCGCGGGCGGACGCGCGGCAGGCCTTGAGGAAGTTGCCGACCAGGTCGTGCCCGGCGGCAGTGAGGACCGACTCCGGATGGAACTGAACACCCTCGATGGGCAGCTCCCGGTGCCGCAGACCCATCACCAGGCCGTCATCGGTGGTTGCCGTGACCTCGAGAACTTCGGGGACCGAGTCCGCGCGGACGATCAGTGAGTGGTAACGAGTCGCCGTCAGCGGATTCGGAAGCCCTGCGAAGATCCCTTGGTCGTCATGGCGGATCAGCGAGGTCTTGCCGTGCACGACTTCGGGCGCCCGCTCCACAGTGCCGCCGAAGGCCTCACCGATGCACTGGTGGCCGAGGCATACGCCGAATACGGGCACGCGCTCACCCCAGGTTGTGATCACCTCGTTGGAGACACCAGCATCCTTCGGCGATCCCGGACCGGGGCTGATGAGAATGCCGTCGGGCGCCAGTTCCGCAACGCCGGGGAGGCCGAGGTCGTCGTGGCGGGCGACGACTGGGTCCGCGCCTAGTTCCCCGAGGTATTGCACGAGGTTGTAGACGAACGAGTCGTAGTTGTCGATGACAAGCACGCGAGGAGCCACGGAGGCAGCGTAGAAGCAGCCCGAGGGACGCGGAAATGAGATCCGGCGAGGCTCCGCCGCACTGCCTGAACATTGGGTCGCATCGACGGTGCTAGTTACTCTGGAGAAATGGCCACCGACGGCGAAACAACGGGTCCGGATGACAAAGGCGCTTCTTCGACCGGAAAGACCCTTCCCCCGTCGGCGAAGCGAAAGAAGAAGCAGGTC
>JBPCTP010000233.1:0-4278 GCA_051011615.1 Microthrixaceae bacterium
GCCTACGGCGGCGCCGGTCGCACCGTGGCGACCTTCGAACCCACCTACGCACTCCACTCACACATCGCGCGGGTGTGTGGTACGTCGGTTGTGTCCGGCGAGCGCAGCGAGGACTTCGAACTCGACCTCAACGTCGTGGAGCAGGTGATCTCCGAGGCCCGCCCGTCGGTCACCTTCCTGTGCTCACCCAACAACCCGACCGGCCGTGTGGAGACTCCCGAGACCGTTGCTGCGGTACTGGACATGACCGAAGCCGTCGACGGGCTGTTGATCGTGGACGAGGCCTACGGACAGTTCGCAGCACACAGCTCACTCGAGATGGTCTCCGAGGACCGGTCGCTCGCTGTGACGAGAACGTTCTCCAAGACCTGGTCCGCGGCTGCGCTTCGGCTCGGGTATCTCATCGGGCCGACCTGGCTCGTTGCGGAACTCGACAAGGTGCTCCTGCCGTATCACCTCGACGCGCTCAAGCAGACCGCTGGCGTACTGGCGCTACGCCATGTCGACGAGATGGAGGCCCGGGTTGCCCACCTGGTGGAGGAGCGCGGGCGCGTGGCCGCGGCCCTCGACGAGTTGGCGGTGACGCAGTGGCCCTCGGGTGCGAACTTCATCCTGTTCAGGCCACAGCCGGTTTCCGGCGAGCTCGTCTGGCAGCGCCTCGTGGACGCCGGAGTGTTGGTTAGGAACTGCGCCAGCTGGCCCCGACTCGATGACTGCCTTCGCGTAACGCTCGGCACCTCGGCTGAGAACGATGCGTTCCTGGCAGCTCTCAGGGCTGCGCTCGGCTAGCGATTCCCGGCCCTGCCGGCCATCGACTCGAACCGCAGTCGCACAATCGCCTTGTCCGGATCGGGGTCACGTCTGCGATGCTTGGTGATGTGAGCGACGCCCCCCGCAGAACTGAGTCACGCACCGCCGGTCAGAGCCGCAAGACCGCCGAGACCGACATCACCGTCGAAGTGGACGTGGACGGCACCGGCAGCACCTCTTGTGTCACCGGCCTGCCGTTCTTCGACCACATGCTCGACCAGCTCGGACGCCACTCGGGCATGGACCTCACGGTGCGCGCCGAGGGAGACATCGCCGTGGACGCACACCACACCGTTGAGGACACGGGGATACTCGTCGGCGCCGTGTTGGCCGAGGCCCTGGGTGACAAGGCAGGCGTGCGTCGCTTCGCATCGCTTCGGGTACCACTTGACGAAGCGGTCGTGGAGGCGGTGCTGGATCTGTCGGGTCGCCCGTTCCTGCACTACGAGATCGATCCACCCGGGGTGAAGATCCTGGGTGATCCCCCGTTCGACCCGCAGCTGATGGAGGAGTTCTGGCGAGCCTTCGTGGGATCCGCGGGCATCACTTTGCACATGGAACTCGTGAGGGGCCAGAACACCCACCACATCATCGAGGCCTCCGTGAAGGCCGTCGCCCGCGCACTTCGCGATGCAGTACGAGTCGAGGGTGGCGGCGTGCCGTCGACCAAGGGTGTGCTTTGAGCGATCGTGCCGGGACCGCAGCACCCCGGCTGGCGGTGCTGGACTACGGGATCGGCAACCTTCGTTCGGCGGAAAAGGCCTTCCAACACGCCGGCGCGCATGCATTCCTGACTGCGGACGCAGCGGAGGTGGCCGAGGCCGACGCCGTAGTGCTGCCGGGGGTCGGGGCATTCGGTCGCTGTCGTGAGGCACTGGCGGCCACCGGCCTGGACACCGTCGCACTCGATGCCGTGGCGAGTGGTCGGCCCTTCATCGGGATCTGCGTCGGAATGCAGCTGCTCTACGAGGGCTCCGAGGAGTCGCCCGGAATCGATGGGCTCGGTGTGATTCCGGGCCGCGTGGTTCGGTTGCCGGACGGCGTGAAACATCCACAGATGCAGTGGAACCGCCTCGATGTGCGTTCGCGCTCGCCGCTGCTTGCCGGACTGGGAGAACGACCGTGGATGTACTTCGTGCATTCCTTTGCCCCGGAGGTGACTGCTGACACCGTCGCCACCTGTGACTACGGCGGCGAGGTGACCGCGGTGGCCGCGCGGGCCAACGTCGTCGCCACGCAGTTCCACCCGGAGAAGTCCTCGACCCCGGGGCTGGCTCTGCTGACCAACTTCGTGAACCTCGCCGCCGGCGTAACCGCCTGAGCGGTCCATCGGAACCCACACTCCCGGAGCACACCACCAGAACATGGACCTATATCCGGCAATCGATCTCCTCGGTGGACGCTGCGTGCGGCTGTACCAAGGTGACTACGACCGTTCCACCACCTACGGCGACGACCCCGTCGCCCAGGCGCGGGCCTTCGAGGCCGAGGGTGCGCCGTGGATTCACGTCGTGGATCTCGATGCAGCCCGATCAGGCGATCCGGTGAATCGCGCCGTGATCGGTGAGGTAGCACGCGCTGTCGACGTGCCCGTGCAGACGGGTGGCGGAGTCCGTGACCTGGCAGCGGCTGAGGCACTGTTCGAGCAGGGAGTGGAGCGTGTCGTGGTCGGCACCGCTGCGCTGGAGGACCCGGATTTCGTACGCGCCCTCGCCGCTCGTCGGCCGGTGGCCGTGGGGCTCGACGGCAGGGGCCGCGAGGTTGCGGTGCGGGGATGGACCGAGGGTTCCGGGCGCAACGTGCTCGAAGTGGCGGAAGACTTCGCAGACGCGGGGGTTGCCGCCCTCGTGGTCACCGAGATCGGCCGTGACGGCACATTGGAGGGCCCGGACAACGATGGCCTGTCTTCTGTGCTGGCCGAGAGCCCGGTACCCCTCATCGCCAGCGGCGGTGTAGGTACCCTCGCGGACATCGAGGCTCTGGCCGCGATGTCCGCCGGAGGCCACACCCTCGAGGGTGTGATCGTGGGTCGGGCACTCTACGAAGGCGCCTTCGGTGTCGCCGCAGCGGTTGCTTCCTGCGGTGTGGCCGACGGCTCGACGGACGCGCCATGAACGTGGCCAGGGTGATCCCGTGCCTGGATGTTGACGCAGGCCGCGTGGTCAAGGGCGTCAACTTCGTAGGACTGCGCGACGCCGGTGATCCGGTGGAGCTGGCAGCCCGCTACGACGAGCAGGGCGCCGATGAGCTGGTGTTCCTGGACATCACCGCCTCTTCGGATGACCGCGAGACCACCCTGGAGATGGTTCGCCACACGGCAGAAGAGGTGTTCATTCCCTTCACCGTGGGAGGGGGCATCCGTACCGTGGAAGATGCCCGACGGATGTTGCGCGCCGGAGCGGACAAGGTCGGTGTGAACACGGCTGCGGTGAATCGGCCAGAAGTGGTCTCAGAGATTGCCGAGGAGTTCGGCGCCCAGTGCGTCGTGGTGGCCATCGATGCCCGGAGGCGGATCACCGAGGGCCCCGATGCACACGATGGACCCGACTTCGAGGTCTACACCCACGGCGGGAGAACACCCACGGGCATCGATGCGCTCGACTGGGCCGAGCGGGTGGCCCGACTCGGCGCCGGAGAGATCCTCCTCACGTCCATGGACCGCGATGGCACGCGGATCGGCTTCGACAACGAACTCAACGCACGCGTGTCGGTCGCTGCCGACGTACCGCTGGTGGCATCGGGTGGGGTCGGAGAACTACGACACCTCGTCGATGGCGTGATCGACGGCGCCGCGGATGCCGTGTTGGCGGCATCGATCTTCCACTTCGGTGAGCACACCGTTGGCGAGGCCAAGGATGTGATGGCAGCCGCCGGGATCACTGTTCGTCGTTGACAGCGACCGCTTGCTCGACCTGAGCCGCCACCCGGTCGAGTTGCCCTGCGAGGAAGTGGTCAGCGCCCGGTAGCACCCGGGTGTCGGTGGATGTCCAACCCTCGGTGCGCTCTGTTGCGGCATCGGGTGCGCAGAACTGGTCGTGTTCTGCCACGAGCAACACCTTCGATCGTGGATCCGATCCGGCCGCCTCCGCGATGCCGGGTTGCGCAAGTGGGGGCGTGACGCAGACCCATCCTGCCACGGCCGGGTCGTCGACCAGCAGGGACACATCCGCGCCGAACGACCAACCCACGAGCCACACGGGCAGGCCGGTGTGGCGGTGCTGCTGGTGCAGCGCCGCCCGGACATCGGCTGCTTCCGGGGCGCCTCCGCCGAAGCTGCCGGAGGATCCACCGGCGCCGCGGAAGTCGAACCGCAGCACTGACACACCGGACTCGGGCAGGCGGGAGAACAGGTGAGCGGGCACCGGCACCTTGCGGTCGCCTCCCATCTGGGGCTGCGGCTGCAACAACACCGCGGCGGCCGTCGGCTCGCCGAGCGGGTAGGCATCCTCGGCTCCACGATCCACCCCG
>JBPCTP010000234.1:0-7024 GCA_051011615.1 Microthrixaceae bacterium
GTCTCACCGTGCTGGTGATGGGCACCAACGACCTGGCGAAAGAACTCCGTGCGGCTCTCGTTCCCGGCCGTGCGCCATTGCTGTGGGGCCTCGGGCGTTGCGTCAACGCCGCCCGGCACACCGGCAAGGTCATCCTCGACGGCGTCTACAACGACGTGAAGAACCCCGAGGGCTTCCTCGCGGAGTGCACTCAGGGGGCCGAGATGGGCTTCGACGGCAAGACCATCATCCACCCGAGCCAGGTCGACCCCTGCAATGAGGCCTACGCGCCTTCCGAAGACGAGATCGAGTATTCGCAGCGGGTGATCGAGGCCTTCGACGGGGCGGTCGCCGAGGGCAAGGGCGTTGTGACGGTCGACGGCAAGATGGTCGAGAACCTGCACGTCGACAACGCGAGACGCGCCCTGGCTGTCGCCGAGGCAATCGCTTCTCTCCAGGCGTGAGTCCCTTCCGAAGCTCCTTGCCGCCGTCGACGACCCGAGTAGGTTGGCACGCATGAGCCAGCAACAGCCCGCCGGTTGGTATCCCGATGCCCAGGGGATCCAGCGCTACTGGGACGGAACCCAGTGGACCGACCACACCCAGCAGACGCAAGTCCCGGCTACTCAGCGCACGTCATCGGGGGCTGTTGTGTCGCCAGCGCCGGAGGACCAAAGAGGACAAGCGTCTTTGGCGCATGGGTTGGGGGCAATTGGATTTCTCGTTCCGATGTTCGGGTGGATTGGCCCCTTGATCATCTATCTGATCGCCAAGCCTGACCGCCCGTACGTGAAAGACCAAGCAGCGGAGTCGCTCAACTTTCAGTTGACCCTATTGATCCCATATCTGATCGGATTGTGCGGCTTCTTGTTGGTGTTTCCGTTCCTCATGCTCTTGGCCGCTTGGATTCTGAACCTCGCCTTGCCGCTGGTTGCGCTGGGCCGCAGCAACAAGGGCGAGTGGTACCGGTATCCGCTGACGATTCGGATGGCTCCAAGCCAGTAGGTCCGTGTCTGCTAGCTGGCTACCGCCCGGCGACGAGTTGGCGGGCGATCACCTTGAGGCAGAGCGTTTCATCCGCTCCCTCGAAGATCGACAGCACGCGGGCATCCACGAACAGCCGGCTGACCGTGTACTCCTCGGCGTAACCCATGCCACCGTGGATCTGCATCGCCTCGCGGGTAACCCACTCGGCTGCCTTGCACACATACGCCTTGATCATGGATGCCTCGAGGGTCCCCTCACCCTTCGCCATCATCCGGGCGACCTGGTAGGAGAACTGACGGGCGCCCTGAATGGTCACAGCCATGCGAGCGAGCTTGGCCTGCGTCAGCTGGTAGTCGCCCACGGCCTGGCCGAACACCTTGCGTTCCTCGGCGTAGGTGCGAGCCTCCTCTAGAGCGGCCTGCATGACACCGACCGCACGGGCGGCGGTCTGCAGGCGGCCGTTCTCGAAGCCTGCCATCTGGTAATAGAAGCCCCTGCCCTTGCCGCCGTCGAGACCGATCAGGTTGTCGCCGGGGACGAACCAGTTGTCGAACGCGACCTCGTATGAGTGCATTCCGCGGTAGCCGAGGGTGTCGATCGGGCGCCCCTCCATCTTGCCGCCGCCCTGGTCGTTGTCCTGTGTGAGTTCGAACCCGTGGCCGTCGCCGCGCTCCTTCGGGATGATGAACATGGACAGGCCTTTGTGGCCGATGCTGCGGTCCGGGTCGGTACGTGCGAGCAGCATCAGCACATCGGCGCGTGCGCCGAAAGTGCACCAGGTCTTCACACCGTTGATGAGATAGCCGCCCTCGGTCGGTGTGGCGGCAACGGTCACGCCGGCCACATCGGATCCGTAGTCAGGTTCGGTGACGGCAACGGCGTTCATGACCTCCGCGGTCGCCAGTCGGGGGAGCCACTCCTTCTTCTGTTCCTCGGTGCCCCCTGCCTCGAGCGCCCGGGCGAGGATCTCCGGCCGGGTGATGAGGGAACCGCCGGCGCCGAGGCTGCCCCGGCTCAGTTCCTCGGTTGCTACCACCATGGCGATGTAGTCCGACTCCCCACCGGACGCGAAACCGCCGTAGTCCTCGCCGATGGAGAGCCCGAATGCCCCCATTTCGGCGAGTCCGGAGATGATCTCCTCGGGAATGTCGTCGTTCTCGCGGTGGATGTGCTCCGCAATCGGCATCAACTTCTCTTCTGCGAAGCGTCTGAAGGTGTCCTGCACCATCTCGAAGTCGTCATCGAGGCCGCGCGTGCCGTCGGTGTTGGCCAGTGAGGCCAGGAAGGCCGGATCGCGGTAGGTGGCGGTGAATGCACGGGCGTCGTCGAGGGCCGAGGGCGAAATTCCCCACTCGTCCTCGCGGCCATAGACCTTGGCGGCCAGGTCTGCGATCACGTCCGCTGCGAAAGCACAGGTGATCGAGGCCTCGTCGTCACCTGTTTCGCCGTATGTCAGCAGTCCTCGCGCGGCGATTACCGCAGCGGCGGCATGGGCGGTGTCGTACGCCAGAACCTGGTTGGCGTCGATGCCGCCCTCAGCCAGTCGTGTGATTGCGGAGTCCACGACTGCCTGTGCCGTGTGTAGTGCCGAAGCTGCGGCAGCGAGATCCGCCGGGGTCGATTGGGAGGTGCTCATCAGACCGATGTTACTGGGGGGTAACTCCGTGACGGAAAGCGCCTGTCGTCGGATCAGCCGGGGATTGGTCGCCTCGGGACCTGGTGTCGAGCTCCCGCGGTCCGCCCAACTCATCGAGCGCAGGGGAGTACAGCACATGGCCGCCACCGCCGAACTTCGCCCGGTACATCGCTGCGTCCGCCCTGCGCAGCAACTCCGCGCCCGAGGTTCCGTGTTGAGGTGACACCGCCACGCCAACTGAAGCGCCCACCCTCAACGCGACACCCTCGACGTCGAAAGGTGACTGGCAGATGTCCACGACGCGACTTGCCATGTCCGCCGCATGGCCCTCGCCGTGGCATTCGGTGAGGATGATCGCGAACTCGTCGCCGCCCAGGCGGGCGATCATGTCGCAGTTCCTCAGCCTTCTGCTCAGGCGTGCGGCGAAATGGGTGAGCACCTCGTCGCCGTACTGGTGGCCGAAGGAGTCGTTGATCGTCTTGAAGTCATCCAGGTCGACCACGTAGAGGGCCGCGCTGGAGGGTTCCGGTGTGTCGAATACCTGGCTGAGTCGCTCGTAGAGCAAGCTCCGGTTCGCCAGTCCGGTGAGCGAGTCATGGTGTGCCTGGTGCCGGAAGGATTCCGCCAGTCGGGCACGCTTGGTCACGTCCTCGATCGATATGCCCAGGTGGCTCTCCGGTAGTGGCACCACCCGCACGGCGAACACACCTTCCACATCCGGAATCTCGAGGAAGGCCCGTTCCAACGCCTCGGTGCCGGCACTGACCGACACCAATCGCCTCATCCACGATTCGGGAAGTGGCACCAGGGCCGACAGCGGGGTGCCTGCCGGTGCGGTACCGAGCATTCGCTCGGCCGCCGGGTTCATCGAGACGATCTCGATCGACCAGGGATCGTTGCTGTCGGCAACCCTCATGATCGCCAGCGATGTCGGGATTCCCGCGATGAAATCCGAATACCGGCGGATCTCGGCCTGTGCGGTCCAGCGGGCCGACTCGTCCACCAGCAGGCCCCGGCTCCCGGGGATGTTCCCGTCGGGAGCCCGCGAGATGCTGACACGCTCGTAGAGGTGGCGGTACGCCCCGTCGTCGTCGAGCACCTTGAGATGACTCTCGCTGGTACGACCGGCGGTGTTGCGCGTCCTCGCCACTGCCAGTTCGGAGCGGTCATCAGGATGCACCCGAGAGGTCAGGAAGCCGGGTCCCATGAATGACTCCTGCGCAGTGCCGACCACCTCCATCACGTTGTCGGACACGAAGGTCTTGTTGCCCTTGGCGTCTCGTTCCCATACGACGGCGTCGAGGCCGTTGAGGATTGCCTCGTAGCGTCCCTGCGCCTTGGTGACGCCGACGCAGATGGCCTGCATGATGACGATGGAGGTTGCCGAGCAGATCGCAAGGCAGACGACCGCCGGGATCCACAAGGCCGGTGTCGACAGCAGTCCGATCACGCCGAGGCCCACAACAGCTGCGACAGCCAGCGCGGCGGCGGCTCGCGCGCCGTACCAGACGACGTAGAGGACGTTGACGCTCGTGAACACGATTGCGGCGATGGTGAGCACTTCGGGAACGGTCGCGACGATCAACATGGCCAGTGCGAGGTCGCCGACCGGTAGGAACAGACCGGGCAGGCCGCTTCGTCGAACGGCTTCCGATGCCGCTCCGTTGAGCACGGCCTCGACCAACACGATTGCGAAAGCGAGTCGCAGGCCGTTCGGTTCGAAGATCGGTAGCAGCAGCACTGCGAGTGCGATGGCGAGCGACGCAGCACCACGCGCCAGAATGACGCGCTGCCATGTTGATGGATCTGGTCGGAGGGCTCCCGCGGCGCGTCGGAACCCGATATCGGCAACTCTGCGCAATTTGGTCCTGTCCTGGTGCTTCGGTCAGAGCGAGACGCGCGGTCACCTCACCACATATGGTGAACGGTAACGCACTTAGGGTGAGATCGGAAGCGGGTATTTCGACCCAATTGATGACCGAGGTCCATGGCTGGGCCGACAGGGCTGGGCCGGCATCGATGAACTCGACCATATCCAGTGTTCACGTATTTCATCCCATGAGGTCTACTTCCATGTGTGCGACCTCACTCGCGCTGCGCTGCGACCTCGCTCGCAGTGGTCGTCGCCCCTGATTCTCAGCAACCACCCCGCGATCGATGCCTCGCCCGGCTCGTCAGGTCGCGAATCGGCGCACCAAGACCTCGAGGCAGGGTTGGTTGGCGCCCGGACCCGCGCTACGTTCCGCCGAATGACCACGCATGACCGACCGTTCGGCCGCTACCTAGAAGACTTCGAGCCGGGAGACATCTACCAGCACTGGCCGGGCAAGACGATCACCGAATACGACGACCATCTGTTCTGCATGATCACGATGAACCACCATCCGCTGCACACCAATGCCTGGTTTGCCGAGAACGAAACCGTGCACGGTCGAAACGTCGTGGTCGGCAACCTGGTCTATTCGATCGTGCTCGGTATGTCCGTGCCCGATGTATCGGGCGCAGCGATCGCGAACCTCGAGATCGAGACGCTCCAGCACAAGAACCCGACCTTTCACGGCGACACCATCTACGCCGAGACACGCGTCCTCGACAAGCGGGAATCGTCCAAGGGTGACCGCGGCATCGTCGGGGTGGAGACAAAGGGCTTCAACCAGGACGGCGTCGAGGTCTGCTACTTCAAGCGCAAGGTGATGGTCTGGAAGGCCGAGGCCGCACCCAAGCGCAACCGACCCTACGGCGAAGACGTCTGGGAGGACTGAGTCACGCCTCTGCACCCGAGCGCGGCCGGCGGCTTTGCCGTGGCGGCCGGCAGCTACGCCAAGTCGCGACCTGCCTATGCACGCGAGGCGATCGGCATGCTCAAGGACCAGGTGGCAACCGGCCCCGTGCTGGATCTGGCGGCAGGCACCGGAATCCTCACCGGCCAGATGCTGCGTGCCCGCCGTGAGGTGTGCGCGGTCGAACCCCTGCAACAGATGCGCGACCAGTTTCGCCTCTCGCTGCCGGGGGTGCCCCTGGCAGCCGGCACCGCAGAGGCGATCCCGTTTCGCGCAGGGGTGTTCGCAGGCGTGGTGGTCGCTCAGGCATTCCACTGGTTCGACGCCCGGCTGGCATTGGGGGAGATCGCACGCGTGCTGGTCGACGGCGGCACGATGGCCATCCTTTTCAACGTCCGCGACGAGTCGGTCGGTTGGGTTCGTGAGCTGACCGACCTGATGGAGGCACGTTCCGGTGGCCGCCCCTACAGCGACCAGCGCGAGCGCTCCTGGGAATCTGTCGTGTCCGACTTCGGTCGGTTCGTGCTCACTGCTTCCGCTCGCTTTGACAACCCGGTGCCGTCGTCCCCCTCTGCGGTTCTCGACCGAGTCGGCTCGACATCGTTCGTGGCCATGATGGACGACGCTGCACGGGAGTCCCTGATGGCGGAGGTCTCCGAGCTGATCGCCTCTGCGCCCGAGACCGCCGGCCGTAGTCGATTCGAGTACCCACACACGACCGAGCTTCGGTGTTGGGCGCTCGAGAACTGACCCGGGCGACCGAACGCAGAGGCGGAGAAATCCGTCACAACCCGGTGACGCAGTGGTGACATTCACCTACAGTTCATCTCCGGCAGCGTGGCCGCAAAGGGGAATCCGATCGGGGCCTTCGGGTTCCGACAGACCGTTGTGCAGCATGGGGGTTGGACATGTCGATGGAGGTCACGTTTTTCGGCGTTCGTGGGTCGACGCCCTGTTCAAGTGACAACCATCAGCGATACGGCGGCAACACTGCCTGTGTTGTGATCGAGCGAGCGGACAACGAGCCGATCATTCTCGATTTGGGAACAGGACTTCGGTTCTTCGGCACCGAAAGGGCCCACGGAGACCCGTTCAAGGCGTCTGCATTGGTCAGCCACCTCCACTGGGACCACGTTCAGGGGATCCCGTTCTTCTCACCCCTGTTGAGCGAGGGTGCCCGACTGGACCTCTACGGACCGACCCAGGACGAGCAGTCGTTGAAGGAAACCGTTCGCTCGTTTCTCTCGCCGCCATATTTCCCGGTCGACATCGAGATGTTGCCCTGTGAGATCACCTTCCATGAGATCAGCAATTCGGCCTTCGACGTCGATGGCGCATCTGTGCAGGCGGCCGAGGTTCCCCACATCGGCCCGACCCTCGGCTTCCGCGTCGAGTACGACGGTGTGTCGGTGGCCTACGTGAGCGATCACCAGCAACCCGGCGTGGGCAGTGAGGAGGTCTCCGATTCGGTGCTCGAACTGGCAGCGGACGTGGACCTGTTGATCCACGATGCGCAGTTCGACGACCTCGAGTTCTCCATGCGCCACGACTGGGGCCATTGCACGGTGGACTATGCCGTCGAAGTGGCTGCCCAGGCCGGTGCGAAGACCCTTGCGCTGTTCCATCACGATCCGAGCCACCA
>JBPCTP010000235.1:0-2687 GCA_051011615.1 Microthrixaceae bacterium
CGATGAAAGCGTCGACGTGGCGGTAGACCCGTTGCAGCAGCCGGCGATCGACCCACGCCGGGCCTCGGCGCACATGGGGCCGAAGGTCGTGCACGCTCAGGACCACCACCGGCGGCCGATTCCGGCCGAGGGTGAACGCATCCATGAAACGGTTGAGGTAGTGGATGTGGGTCAGGTCGATGGGGCCGTCATCTCGCCAGTGTCGACGGCGGACCTCGGCCCGACCCAGATAGGTACGGGCCCGAGACCAGGCCCATCGGGGCCCCACCCGGAGATCACGACGGACATCGGGAAGGTCCCGGACCACCACCACCGGCCCGTCGGCCGACTCGGCCGGTGCAGCGGCACGGTCCACCACACTCACGACCAGGGAGTCGCCAGGGCGCACTGTGGCCTCGGCCCAGCCGAGCTCCTCGGGCCGCGCAAAAGGCCAGTGCCAATGGATCCTCACCGCGACGAATGCTAAGCCGCCCGAAACGGCCCCACGCCGATCCTGTAGCCTGGGGGTATCCCTTCTCCGGAAGGGCGCTGCTTGACAATCGACACGTAGCACCACGGGGCTGATCGGTTTCGACGTTGGGAACCGGATGCAACAACGTGCGACCAGAGTTGCTCAGACTCTCAAAACGGGGCACACACAGAGACGCCGATTCGGACGATCTCGCTCTCGCCGCCTGACCCAGTCAGTAGGTAGAGAGTCATCGCGACCAGCAATGGCACGCGGGGCCTGACCATCGCAGCCTGTCACCAGAAGCGGTGGTGGACCGTAGGGAAAGACCACTGACAGCCGGCAAAGACCGCTGACATCGAGGAAAGACTCGGTGGTCGGGCCCTCGGGCCCACCTGACCCGGCAGGGTGGCAGCCACGAGCCACAGCCACGGGAATGGTCGTAGCACGGTGGGCAACCACCTGACGGACGAGGGTTCGATTCCCTCCAGCTCCACGGGAACCCTTCGGGTTCCTACGAGTTCGCCTGCGGCGAACTCGGGGACCCACGAGAACGTTCGCGTTCTCCGTTGCGTGTCGGTTGTCGGGTCAGGCTCTCAGTTCGGCGCGGCGTTGTTGCATTTCTTCTTCGCTGAGTTCGCCGGCGAGGTACAGGATCGCCCACTCGGGGAGCTCCCACCGCTTGTTCCAGCGATCGTCGTCCAACCACACGACATCGCTGTCGATCCCGCCGTCGGAGTGGAAGCGATACCGGCGATAACCCGGGGGCATCATCCGCGACTCCTCGAAGTCGATGCTGACCCCGGTGGACGGACACAGGTACACCGTCGTGCCGGCCAGCGCCCGCTCGACACCCGTGTGCACATGACCGGCCGCGACACCGCGCAGCGGCGTCGCCCGGTTGACGAGGGTGGCGATCCGCTCGTCGTACTCGGGACGAGCGAACATCCCGGGCCCGGCCGGCGGGTGGTGCACCCACAGCATTCCGTGGGCGGCCGATCCGAGATCGACCTGCCGGCGCAACCACGACAACTCGTGGGAATGCACCCCACCACGGGCGAGCTCCATCCGGTCGTCGTGATCGACCCAGCCCTCGGCATCATCGAAGACCACGCCGTCCTCGTTGCTGTCGCCGAAGAGGAACAGCCACTCACCCACCCGCATCGACCGCTGGACCACGATCCCGGGCCGGGGCAGGTGCGCGTGAAGCGCATCGGCGAAGTCGTGATTGCCGGGGAGGCAGAACGTCGGGAGGCCGAGCGCGGCCAGAGCCGCCCCCGCCAGCTCGTACTCGTCGGGTTTGCCCTCGTGCGCGATGTCGCCGGTCACCACGATCAGATCAGGCGGGTCGGCGAGCACATGCGCGGCGACGGCGGCGAAGGTCTCGGCGGTGTCGCGCATCCCGTAGCCGTCGGGAGCGGTACTGAAGTGCAGATCGGAGAGCTGAACGACGTGGAGCGGATCGGCAGCCATGAGCCGACGCTACCCCTGGCCCGTGGTCAGGCGATAGACGTCGAATCCGTCGATGAGGGTCGGAGCGCTGTAGTGGGTGTCGATGAACTCGTCGAGCTCCGGGAACAACGCGATCGGGTAGTGGCCATAGCCTCGGAACCCGCTCGGCTGGGTGTCGATGACGACCGCCGGAGGACTGGCCTCCATCTCGGCCAGCAGGTGGGGGTATCCGCGATCAGGTGCTTCGGTGACGGTGTGCGGGCCATTGACGCGTGCCCCCGTCCGTCCGGTCACGAAGTCCATGCTGACGAACCCGGCCGCCGGTGCCCGTTGCGCCATCCAGTACACCTCGGGGAAGTTGCCCCACACGAGCACGGTGTCGTCCTCGTCGGTCAGCCGCTCCACCGCGCTGGCGAGCGGTTCCGGATTCCGCAACACCCGAATCTCACTGGGGTTCCAAGCGGCGACGAACGCAACGATCGCGGTCGCTCCCACCACTCCGGCGGCCAAGGTCCGGATGCGGGTCGAGCGGGTGCCCAGCTCCAACGCCGCGAGGAGAGCGAGGGGTGGAACGATCTGGAGCCAGTAGTGGCCATAGAAGCGGAAACCGGCGGTCACCGCGATCAGTCCGGTGCCCACCCAGAGCCACAGGTCGAGGTCACTGTCGAGCGATTCGCGCCCGCCGACCACCGCGAACACCGTCGCCACCAGATGAAAGCCGACGAAGACCGCCGCAGCAGTGAGACCGCGACGGAGAATCGTGTCCAATTCCGCCCCGCTCAGGACG
>JBPCTP010000236.1:0-5315 GCA_051011615.1 Microthrixaceae bacterium
GGCGTGCTGTTCTTCGTGGCCATGCTGCTGATCGGGATGCCATTGCTCTACGCCCTACCCCTCTCGGTGTTCGAGGCGTTCGTCTCGACGTTCATCCCGGCGGTCGGCACCTACATCGGTGCAGCCGTGCCGATCCTCGTCACGCTTGGCGTCCAGGGACTGGGCGCGGCGTTGATCCTGCTCGCCTGGACACTGGTCTACCAACAGGCCGAGAACTACTGGCTAAGTCCCAAGTTGAGCGCACAGACGATGGAACTCAACGGTGGCGTGGCATTCGGGGCGGCTCTAGCTGGCGGCGCAATTGCAGGCCCCATGGGCGCCTTCATGGCCTTGCCGGTGGCTGCTCTGATCACAGCGGTCATATCGAATCTCGGGCGCACCTACGAACTCGTCTCAGACAACGACGAGGCGGCCGGCATGACCGGCGCCGAGCCTCGGACCTGAGCGGCGATATCGACACCCCGGAGAAGGAGATACAGACGCCTGAGGGAGTACCCCCACCAGCTCTCGGGCGGCATGCGCCAGCGAGTCACGATCGCGATCGCCCTCGCCAACGAACCCGAGATCCTCCTGGCCGACGAGCCGACGACCGCACTCGACGTCACGGTGCAGGACCAGATCATGCGCCTCATCGAAGCGGTTCGGGCGAGAGGGCGCACCTAGAATCGAGCTTCTGGTCGGTTTCGCGCCGCGAATCCGACCGGCCCCGCCCCCGTCGGACCGGTAGAAAACGCCCTGGCACTGGGATCCGGGCGGGCCTGGGAACGGATTTCGCCGATTTGGGAACGCGACCCGATCAGTAGCTGCTCCCAGCTGGTTACTGCGTCCAGGGACTCGATTGTTTCGGGTGGGGCGCCGGCCAGCTCGTCGGCGAACACCCCTGCCACCTCATCGCGGAAGTAGGCCTTGTCCTCAGACCTCCTAGCCCACACACCCTCGTAGGATGCGACAGAGCGGGCCCGGAACCGCCGTACCGGTGCCACCTCTTCGTAGAGGCGGGCCCGCGTCCGGACGAGCCTGCTGATTCATCGGGAGGGTCGGCTTCGGCAGCGCCACAGGCGCGCCTCGATTCAGCTCTCCGGTCGCTGAGTGGCGAGTGCGGCCGCTCCCCCGCCCCGATCGAAGCAGTTCCCACCAGAACCCCCACCTAGAATCGGACGTCTGGTCGGTTTCGCGCCGCGAACTCGACCGGCCCCGCCCCCGTAGCTCAGGGGATAGAGCGTCGGTTTCCTAAACCGTGCGTCGCAGGTTCGAATCCTGCCGGGGGCGCGAAGTTCTGCAACAAATGGGGACTCACGATGAGCACCGGCCCGACTCGAGACAGCAAGCGCGCAGCGGAACGAGCGCAAATGGTCGCCCGCACTGTCGAAGCACGTGGTGTCCGTGACCAACGGGTGATCGACGCGATCCGATCGGTGCCCCGCGAAGCGTTCGTGGCGGAGCACCAGTCGCGGTCCGCCTATGAGGACCATCCGCTGCCGATCGCCTGCGGCCAGACGATCTCGCAGCCGTACGTCGTCGCCTTGATGGCTGAAGCGGCATCAATCGAGTCGAGCGACCGGGTGCTCGAGGTCGGAACCGGCTCCGGATACGGCGCTGCCGTGCTCGCCCATCTCGCGTCCGAGGTGATCTCGGTTGAGCGGCACGCCGCCCTGGCTGACAACGCGCAAGCGGCGCTGGACGAGTCCGGCATCGACAACGTGACCGTCATCCACAGCGACGGGACTGCTGGACACGCCGCCATGGCGCCCTACTCGGCGGTCGTCGTCACCGCGGCGGCCCCTCAGGTGCCAACCGCACTTGTCGAACAACTGGCCGATGGCGGACGCCTTGTGATGCCGATCGGCCGCGAGGGGCGTAGCCAGCGGTTGGCCTGCATGGAGCGACACGGCGACGACCTTGAGGAACGCGACCTCGGCGCTGTCGCGTTCGTGCCCCTGGTGAAGGGCACCGCGGAGAAACGGGGGGACTAGACGGGATCCTGGTCGTCGTACCAGTCAGGTGGTGGCCCCACGGGACGGCGGAACACAACCACGATGCCGAGAACCGCGCCGATGGAAGCCATCAGTGCCCCGCCGATGAACAACCAACGCTGCCAACCGGGAGGCGCCTCGGCACATCGCAGGTCTGAGGAGGCGCTGTCGGTGAATTCCTGAACTGGTACGGGTTCCTCGCCCTCGGTCACGAAGCCCGGGTTCAGGTCCGTCGGGGCGAAACGGGTGAGTGTCGAGGCGCAACCGAAGGACGCGTCGAGCACCCAGGTGCCGTCGAGGGGATCCTCGGCCAACTCGGTGAGGGTCTCGAAACCGTCGGGCTGCGAACCCAGCGGAATCACCGATGGTGCCGCAGACTCGTCTGTCCGTTGGATTATCCAGTCACCGTTGAGTACATCGCGATCCGAGTCAGGATCCGGTTGGCGCACCTCGAACAGACGAACCGACAGCACCTCAGATGCAGCGTCGTCGGACATCACTACTGCGAGTTCCACACCCTCCGCGCGCCCTACGGCCACATCGGGGGTCACATCGGCGCACGCAACGAGTCCGCAGAGTCCGTCACGCAACAAGCCGGGCAGCACCATCGCTATCACGCCGGCCACAACGAGCACCACGGAGGTCCGTGCCATGGACCACTTGGGTCCCGTTGCTTCCTCGGGCGTGGTTGGCGCCTCGGTTGTCTCCTCGCTCACCCGTTCGATGGTAGAGCGTGGGCGTCATCGCCATGTTCCAGACGGGCTCTGGCCGTCAGGGTTGCGGTCGGGTCCCCCTGACGAGCCCGCCGGGCAGCGCGCCGGTTGGTTCGCCATTTGCCACTGTGACCTGGCCCGACTTGATCGTGTAGCGGTAGCCCTCGGCTGTCTGCATGAGGCGGCGACCACCAGCTGGAAGGTCGTGCACGATCGTCGGCGGATGGCACGCCAGCGCGTCGAAGTCGATCAGGTTGATGTCGCCGAGGTACCCGGGGGAGATCAGGCCACGGTCGTGCCAACCAATGTGCTCGGCAGTTCGTTGGGTCTGACTGTGCACGATCGCCTCGACGGGCATGGTGGGCCCGTCGCGGCGATCACGCGCCCACACCGTCAGGGCGGAGGTGGGCATGGACGCATCGCAAATCGCCCCGCAGTGGGCACCGGCGTCGGAAAGGCCGAACAGGGCATTGGGTGAGGTGATCATCTCGGCGATGTCATCGAAATTGCCGTGCGCGAAGTTGAACAGCGGTATGTAGATGAGCTGCTCGCCATTCGATTCAAGCAGCAGGTCATACAGCATCGATTCGGGCTCTACTCCGGCCTGCGCAGCTTGTGCTGCAAGGGACCGGTCACGGTTCATCTCGTAGTCCACCGGGTCGGTGAGTTCGAACATGACCTCGAAGCCGCCAACGATCTGCGAGACGATCCCGTCCTCGAGACCGGCCAGCAACTCGGCGTGCTCGGCGAGGATCCGCCGCTTTCGTTCCGGGTCGCGCATGGCCTTCACCCGATCGGCCAGGTCCATCGCGGCGATCTCGCCATAGGAAGCGCAGAACAGGAAGGGGTTCGCCGTGGCACTGAGCCCGATCAACACGCCGATCGGGCGTGGAGCGACCTGGGCCTTCACGTCATGGCCTGCGGCAACCATCGAGTCGACCCACTCCATCTGCGCACGCCACCGCTGCGGCGAGTGGTAGGCCTGCTGCATGGTGAAGCTGAGCGGGCGGCCGCTCGTTTCCACGAACCGCCTGAGCAGGTCCACCTCGCGGTCGAAGAACGCGTCGTCGGTTGTCTGGTAGAGATCACTGATCAGCTGCACGACGCCTGAGCCGGCGGTGGCCATCGCATCTGCAATGGCCAGCAGCTCGGCGTCGCTGGCGGTCAGGGTAGGGATGAATTCGCCGCCACTGGTGCGGTGAATCTCCGTTCGGCTGGTGGCGAAGCCGATGGCTCCCACATCGAGCGCCTCGCGCACCATGGCAGCCATCTCCGCCAGCTCACCCTCACTCGGTGCGACGGTGTGATCCGCGCCACGCTCGCCCATCACATAGGTGCGCAGCGCCGAATGCGGCAGGTGCGCACCGACATCAAGTGTGTACGAGCGGGCGTCGAGCGCGTCCAGGTATTCAGGGAACGTCTCCCAGTTCCACGGCAGACCCTCGGCCAGGGCCGTGCCGGGAATGTCCTCCACCCCTTCGAGCAGGGATATCAGCCAGTCGTGCTTGTCGGGTGCAGCCGGAGCGAATCCCACGCCGCAATTGCCGATGGCGATCGTGGTCACGCCATGCAGGCATGAGGGTGCCACCACCGAATCCCAGGTGATCTGTCCGTCGTAGTGGGTGTGGATGTCGACGAACCCAGGTGTCAGGAGCAGCCCGTCGGCTTCGATGACCTCTGCGCCGTTGGCGGACACGTCACCCACTTCCGCGATGCGGTCGCCCTCCAGAGCGACGTCCGCCTGGCGGGGCTCGGCCCCCGATCCATCTACGACCAGCGCATCTCGTATCACCAGGCTGTTGCTCATGTTTCCCCCTTGGAGTCGCCCATTGTCGCGCCCTCTCAACCCGAATGCAGCACGCCTCCCTGCCGCGCCTGGCGAGCTACAGAAGAGCCGACTGCCACAAGCGGCTCAACTGAGCGGAGCAGGTGCCGATCATGTTCCAAGCCGACTAGACGCCGGGGGCAACAATGAAACGACACCGAAACACCTGGCCTGCCAAGCGACCGAAGCGACGCCGGGCGTCTCGAAAGATGCGTGTGCGGGAGCAGGTGGAGGCGTTCAGCGAGGCACGCCGGGCGCTGGCGCGGGCCACCGGCGCATCATCCGCAACCCGTACATCCTGAAGCCGCTGCTCGGCGCACGTGCGTCGCACCACTGCGGGCAGACACAACTACGGTCTGGTCGCAATGATCCCGCCCGAGCACTCCGAGCCTGATTCGGACGCAGAATCCGACGCGGCCGAGGACACCTCGGCCTCCGCCGGTCTGCAGGGGTCCGCGGAGGACCCGGATTGGAAGCCTGCACCTCTCGGGCCACTGCTGGGCGTGATCGGTGCCCTCACGGCGTCGAACGTGCTGGCGAACGTGGTGCTGCCCGACTGGGCCTACGTTCCGTGGAACCTCGCGGTGGCGGCCGGCGTGGTCGGCATTGCCATGCGCGCCGACGGGCAGACGATGGCCTCGATGGGACTGTCCCGCGCAGCGGCGCCGAAGGGCCTCAAGCTCGGCATCAGCTTCTCTGCCGCGCTCGTGGGTGTGTACGCGATCGGCCTTGCGATTCCCAGCACGCGCGGCCTGTTCCTCGACGAGCGTGCTGACGTGCCCTTCATGGAGATGGCCTTCAAGG
>JBPCTP010000237.1:0-2731 GCA_051011615.1 Microthrixaceae bacterium
GGCTCCTCCGAGCCGAACTGGCAAGCGAGTGGGCGACCTACCTCGTCGAGAACGACTGCGGCGCCGCAGAGCCGGCTCCGAATCCACTCACCACCGAATACGTAGGGCAAGAGACCGGCCGCTTGCGCTGCTTGGGATGATCCCTGGTTTGCATTCCATTTGCGCCGGTGGAGGACAGCGATCGCGATGTCACAGGCCCGGCGTTATGCGCAGGATCGGTGTCAAGGGGTTCTCGTTTCGGCGGTGGCGATGAGGGTGTTGTAGAGGTTGGCTCGGTGGGTTTGTTGGTGGGCTGTGGCGTGGTCTCGTTGGCGTAGGAGGACGGGCACGAATTCGGGGCCGGTCTGGAAGTAGGCGCAGGTCTCGCAGATGGTTTCGAGGCGGCAGTCGAGTTCGATTGGTCGGGTGCAGAGGCCGTTGCCGAGCATGCGGGCGTGGGTCTGTTGGCGGAGCTGGGCCATTGCTTTGGTTTCGATTTCGGCTGGCAGCGCGCCGGGTGTTGCGGCGGTGTTGTAGAGGGCGTCGATCTGTTCGCACACGGAGGTGTATTCGTCGGCGACGACGCGGTCGGCGATGCGGGCGTAGACGAGGGTCATCTCGAGGGAGCGGTGGCCGAGCAGCGCGGCGATGGCTTCGAGGCGCATGCCGCGGTTGATGGCCTGGGTGGCGAGGGTGTGGCGGAGTCGGTGGGGGCCCATGTCGTCGATCCCGGCGACCGCGCCGATGCGGGCGATGATGCGGTGCACGGTGCGGCGGTCGATGGGGGCGTGGTGATCGGCGAGGAGTCGGCCCGATGCGCGGATGTGGTCGGCGTTGGTGGCGGTCCATTGGGCGAACAGGTCGACGACTTCGGGGTGGAGGGGGATCATGCGGTCGTTGCGGAGCTTGCCGACGGGGACTCGGAGCCAGTAGCGGTCTCCGCCGATTCGGGTGACGGCGTCGGCGGCGAGGTCGCAGAGTTCTGATGCTCGTAGGCCGGTGCGGGCGAGGACTTGGGCGACGAGGCGGTAGCGGGCCAGCGGGTGTGCTTTGGCGGCGGCCATGAACGCGGCGCCTTGTTGGTCGGTGAGGAACTTGGGGAGCGGTTCGGAGCGGGGCGCGATGTCGCCGGCCAGGATCGGGTTGCGTCCGGGTGCGTCGGGCCAGTCCCATTCGATGAGCCGTTCGAAGAACATCCGGATCATGCGCAGCCGCTGCCGTTGGGTGTTGGTCGCGAGCAGTTCGCTCTTCTGGCCGGGCTGGCGGCGAGCCACACCTTGTAGTCCTCGACATGGCCTCTGGTGATGTCGCCAACAACGGTGACGTCGGTTTCGGTGGTGAGCCAGCGGCCGAGCTGTCGCAGGGTGATGTCGGCGGCTTCGACGCTTCTCGGTGCCAAGGTGGTGGCGAGTTGTCCCAGGTAGCGGCGCATTGTTGCGGTGAGCTGTGGTGCCCGGGCCGACAAGTCCGCCCATTCGCGATCCGACGCGTTCGCCGGAACCCACGACTCGACCGCGACCGCCGCTGGGGCGCTCATTGGTTCATCGCCTGCATCGCAACGAGCTCGACGGCGGCGCCGGCATCGATCATCTCGACGGCGCGCCGGTACTCCGAAGCCAACCAGTCGTCGGAGAGGTGTAGGTAGCTGCGGGTTGATTCGATCGACACGTGACCGGCCTGAGCCTGGACGGCCTCGAGTTCCATGCCGGCCTCGCGAAGCCGGGTCAAACAGGTGTGGCGCAGCTGATGACACGTCGCCCGCTCCAGCCCGGCGCGTTGGCGGGCTGCCTGGAGGATCTTGTCGACACCACCAGCGGTCATAGGTCGGCCCCGGTTCGGGCCTTTCAACGTCACGAACACCCGGTCCGTCTCGACACCTCGTGGCCGTTCGTGGTGGAGGTAGTCACCGACCGAAGCGAAGAACGTGTTCGAGATCGGCACCACCCGCTGATGGCCGCCCTTACCTTCGGCGATGAACAACGACCGCTCCGCCACCTGCACGTCGCCGAGATCGAGGCCGAGAACCTCGCAGCGGCGCAGCCCGCCCAGCACCATCGCGTAGACCATGGCCCGGTCGCGATCGGTGCGCAGCGCCCCCAACAAGGCGACCACCTCGTTTGGGCTGAGGATCTTGGGGAGCGTGCGCGGCACCCGCACCAACGGCACCCGCTGACGCCGGCCGCCACGACGACGCGTCGACAACCCCCGCGGCACCGGATTCGCTGCCACCGCCGTGTCACCACGAGCGACCAGATACGCGTACAAGCCCGAGATCGACGACAACCGGCGAGCGATCGTCCGCGCCGACAAGCCCGACTCGCCATCAGAGATCCGCACCACGCTCCGGTCGCCGCGCTGGTTCGCAATGAACTCGAAGACGTCCGCCGCCACGACCTCGACCGGGTCCTTGTCGACGACCCTGAAGAAGGTCTTCAGATCATGAGCGACCGCCCGCAACGTGTTCGGACGGCACCGGCCCGCAACGAACGCCAAATACGAATCGACCAACGGATCACCCAACGCATAACGGCTCTCCCCGGCCGCAGTCGAGGACCGGATCAGACACGGAAACTGGTTCATCCCCGCATCCTCCCGCCGCAATCTGAAAGACACGCGGATACCAGAAGGATCATCCGTGTATTAGGCGATCGGGGACGGTGGCCTGCTGGGCGGAATAGAGTCGGTTGCTGTGTGGGAGGCGCAATGACAGAGAGCATGGACGTTGTGCGGTCGTTCTACGAGGCCGCCGACG
>JBPCTP010000238.1:0-3953 GCA_051011615.1 Microthrixaceae bacterium
TCACAATGCCCGGTTCGCTGTCGGTCCCCGAGATGTTGCCCGTCGGTGAGCGGCCGGATGGATCGGTGAAGCGGGTCCTGCCACAGGAGAGCGGTAGGTTGTTCGTGCCGAGTCCCTGGTTCACGACGGTGGCGCAATAGTCCTGCAGGCCAGCGAGGTTGGAGGTGACACTGCCGCTCCAGCCCCGGTTCGTGGAGTAGGCGGTGTTCTGGCCCGCGAGGTCAGGTCTGGGGATGCTCGCCGTCAGGCTGTTGGTGATTCCTCCCGCGCGTATGTCGACGCGCGCAGGGCCTCCCAGGTCGGGGTCGATCGCCCAGCCGGTACCCGAAAGGGTCAATCCGTTGACCTGGAGCGTGTCGATGCCGCCGAGCGGCACGCTCACCGCCACGAGGAAGTCGGCAACCTGTTGTGCCCGGCTACGAATGCTCGAGAGGTAGTTGAGGATGCTGCCGGGGCATGAGGTGGAGCCGACGTTCGCGTGGCCGACGACGCGTGGCAGGTTCACCTGCGTTCCGGCAGCGAACCTGGGGCCACCGCCCGAAGTGAACGTGGCGGTTTCGGCCGGGTCGTTGCCGTGGCGGAAGAGCTTCCAACCCGCCACCTGTGCGATGGATTCGTTGGTGGCGGCACTGGGGGTGGCGGATGTGTAGTCGCCCAGCACCGAGATGCCGACCGAACCCGTGTTGAAACCTGCGGCATGGGCACCGATCACTGGGTTGTCGTAGCCGCCGCCCCGGGCTTCCCAGATGCCGCCGTACTTGTCGACCACGAAGTTGTATCCGATGTCGGACCAGCCGCGGCCGTCCATGTGGTAGTTCTTGATTCCCCTCAGCATCGAGGGCACCGAGCTGGGGGAGTACGAGTTCGGATTCACCGTGTGGTGCACCACGGCCATGTTGACGGCCGATGCGACGTTGACATCGCGCGCAGCGCGGCTGGTCCACTCGCTGCGGGCGTTCATCGAGAACGGAGTATCGGTGGCCGCGGCAGCCTGGTCCTCGGTGACAGCCACCGTCCACTGGGTGGTATCGCGGACGGTCACGACTTCCGCGCCCGCTGCTGCTTCGTCAGACACGACGACTTCATAGCGGGTTCCATCCTCGACGAAGAGCGGGGGCGTGGCGATGTCGCCTGTCGCCTCGGCGCTGGTGGTGTCCGGCCCCTCGCTGTGATCGATCTCCAGACTCATCCAGTCCTGCCACTGGCCGTCGCTGTCCTGCACCCTCAGGAAGACAGGCGATTCGACATCGAGTGTCACTCCGATCGTGTGGAAGCTCTCGGAGAATTCGCCCTCACCGACCACCAGGTCGTCCGGATCGGGCGGTTCGGACTCGTCGTGGTGGTGGCCCGCTTCGGCGTGCGGTTCGTGATCCCCCTGCGTCTCGATCTCAGCCTCGGAGTGTGTTCCGCTGTCCTCCGGTTCGCCGTGATCGTCGTGAGTCCCCGATTCTCCAGGTGAATCGTGCTCCGGCGCCTCGTCCGCTCCGTCCTGGGACTCGAGAGCATCTGCGAGGATCTCGACGTGTGCTCCTGTCGGCGCGGCGGACTCGATGATCTCAGCCACGTCCGTGTCGTCAATGCCGAAAGCCGGCTCCGATACAGCCGACGCAGCACCGATCGTGGGCGTCAGCCCGGGTATGGGTGCCATCCATGCAATGGTCACGATGACCGCTATTGGAATGGCCCTGCTGAATAGCCGCTTCATGAAGTTCTTGTACCCGCCTGCATTCGACTTCGGACTGATCCCGATTCCTGTCGGCCCGGAGCACGAAGGAATGAGCCTTAGACTCTCCACGAGCCCTCGATCACCGCAGAACTATACAGCCGGTGGTCGATCCACCACCCGCAGCGCGGCGGAGTTTTCCAGATGTCACCTACACACTCGCCCACCGTGCCCGTATTCATCACGGTTCGAGACAGGCTCGCGCCCCTGCGGGAGTTGGTCGACTGGCTGGAACGAGCCGGCAGCGCCGAGATCGTGTTGGTCGACAACGACTCCGCCTATCCGCCGCTGCTCGATTGGCTGGAGTCATCACCCCACCGAGTGGTGCGGGTCGGGGCGAACCTCGGTCCGCGGGCCGCATGGCTGGCCGGTCTGGTGCAAGCAGTCGGCCTGGATCGGCCATACGTCGTCTCGGACCCCGACGTGGTTCCCGACCAACGGTGCCCGCTCGACCTGATCGAGCACCTGGCCGGGCTGCTCGATCGGTTCCCCGAACTGGACCGGGTGGGTCCAGCGCTGCGCATCGACGACCTGCCGGCTGACGGAGTCCACACGGCGGACGTGAAGGCGTGGGAGGCGCAGTTCTGGCGGTACCAGATCGAGCACGGGAGCTTCATCGCGGACATCGACACAACCTTCGCGCTCTACCGGCCGGGGCGCCGCCGCCCGGGCCGTCCCTCCGTGCGGACCGGCGAGCCATATGTGGCGCGGCACCTTCCCTGGTACCAGGTGGGCGAACCGGACGAAGAGACCGCCTTCTACCGCTCGCGGCTCGATCCGACCGTGAACTCGTGGGACCTCGAGGTGTTGCCGCCCTACTTGCGGGCGCTGGTCGATTCCACCGACGCGAGCCCGCTGACTGCACCGTGACCCATGCCGCGTTTCCGCAGGGCTCCCGGCGGCGAAGGGCCGCATCGGTCTTTGCGGGCTTCCTGCGTTGCCTTGACCCGCGCGCTGAGCATCGCGGCGACCTTGGTGAGGCGATCGCAAACGCCGGCCGGCCATATCCCTACCGTTGGTGGCTGTACCTCCAAAGGCGCAGGCGGGCGGCGGCGGCCTCGGCAAGTTCGGCACCTGGGCCAACCGCGGTGTTGCCGGGCACAGAAGCCCGCTGGGAGGCGGATGCAGCTGCGGTGATCGCACGGCACCTCACCGAGGGTGCCCGTGGTGTCTACTTCCACGCCGACGGGTCTGGGGGAGTGGACGGTGTTGAACCTCGAATCCTGCCGACCCTTGGCCCGGTCGGCCGTCTCAGTCCCGACCCCTTCGCAGGCGCAGGTTTCGCGCCCGGCAGCACGGGTGCTGCCGGTGACATGCGGCGTATCGATGAGGCCGGTGACATGCGGCGTATCGATGAGGTACTCGCTCACCTCGATTCCCGACCCGAACCAGCACCCCCGGTTCGCCCCGCAGGCCGGCCGCCAGAGGTGGCGTTCGTGATCCCGTCGCCGGGCAACACGGAGTTCCTCGGGCGGCTCTTCGGTGGACTCGCTGACTGCGACGGAGTCGCCGAGGTGGTGGTGGTGGACAACTCGGCGCCGACTGCCGAGGTCGATGACTTCTACGGGAAGTGGTCCGATCGGCTGCCACTGAGGGTTGAGCGCATCGATCCCGCGGGAGACTTCAATTACTCGCATGCCAACAACGTGGGTGCCGGTGCCACCGCTTCACCTGTCATCGCGTTCTGCAACGACGACATCGAGGTGCCAGCCGACTTCATCAACACTGGCGGCCTTGGTCGTCTCACCGCCTGGCTCTCGGCGGACGGGATCGGCGTGGTCGGCCCACAGTTGCGGTATCCCGACGGCAGCATCCAGCACGGCGGGGTCGTCATCGGTCTCAACGGTCTCGCCGAACACGCATTCACCGGCATGCGACCCAATACCGAAACCCTGATCGGTTGCACCGACCTTCCACGCGACGTCAGTGCAGTCACCGGTGCGTTCCTGGTCACCTCGCGGGAGCTGTTCGACGCAGTGGGCGGCTTCGACGAGGAGCTGGTGCTGACCGGCAGCGACGTGTGGTTCTGCCTTCGTGCAGCAGAGCTGGGTTGGGGCACGGCATATGACGGATCTGTGCACCTCATACACCACGAATCCGCAGCGCGAGGGGACACGAACCATCTCGAAGACTTCCTCGGCAGTGTGCGGCGGTGGAGCCACATCGTCGAGGCCGGCGACCCGTACTGGTCCGCCCGGTTGGCCATCCACCGCCACGAGCCCACGCTGCG
>JBPCTP010000239.1:0-5549 GCA_051011615.1 Microthrixaceae bacterium
GGTCAGAAAACAACCAACAACTCTGAGAGACAGCCAACAATCAGATCCCAGTGTTCTCAACGGTTGTCGCTCAGATGCCAGTAACCCTAGGAGCGGTGATTGGTATCCCGCCTACAGGACGACTCACCAGCACGAAGGCGTCTCCTTGGGATCAGTCCTTGGTCTACGAGGTTTGCGGTGCCTCAATGCCAGCGCTCGGCGTCACCACGCTCGTAGTCCCCCTTGCGGTCCTGAACGCGTCCGTAGAACAGAGCACCGACGACAAGCACCGCCACGACGACGAAGACAACCAGGAGAAAGTTGCTGATGGGGCGACCCTACTTCGGCGCCGAGGAGGCCGACGGGGCCGATGACCTCAATCGGTCGGGTCCGTTGCGGGGTGTTCCTCCCCGCCGAGGACGGCCGCTGTGGTCGCCAGCGACAGTACTGACAACGCCGGTACAGAGCGCTTCAGCGGATCGCCGACCTTGATGTGCATTCCGATCGCACCGACCATGAAAGCCGCCAGCCCTATTGAGGCCGGCCTGGTCACCTTCGGCTTGAAGAGGCCGACGAGCATCAGACTCGCAAGGCCAACCTTCGCGGCACCAACGGCGTACATGGCGTTCTCGGGGATGCCATATTCCTCGAACTCCTCGGTCATGTTCGTGGCTTCACCGCCCCGATAGCCGGTGTCCTTGTTGAACCGGAGGAACCAGACGTTGAGTATCCAGAGCGCGGCGACCGTTTGAGCGAGTTTGCCGAACAGTTTCATGATTTACAGAGCCTTCCGTGGGTTCGTCCAGCCCACTGTACGGCCGGTCGAATTCGAGGTGTCCGCGCCCCCGCGGGCCCGAACCCACGCAGCTCCCTGCTCGCCGCCTGGGGCGCCAGCTTTTTCAGTTCCTGGCCGGGCGACATCTGGGCCAACCCGCCGGTGAGTGCCAACACGAATACACATGCGAGCAAAGCGGCGGCGAGCCACGGCTTGGCCAGCCGGGTCATTACAGCCAACTCCGGCACATTTTGAGCGAATGGGCCGATTCGAGAATCTGGGACAGCGGTCGCGCGAGTTCGGCTACCTTGTGTGAGGCCCCAACCACCCACCGACCCAACCATTGTGACGTGACAGTACCTCAGAGCAATCCTGACATCATCACGGCCCGTGAGCTCGAGGAGCTCCGCGCCGAGAACGCACGACTGCGGCACGATCTGACCGAACTCGCGCGGTTGGTGGTCGAACAGACCGCAGCCGAAGAGGCACGTCGCCGCACACGACGACGCGGCGACATACCGAACGCGCAGGACACCTTGTCTCGCCTCTACCCCGCGGACGAGACCCGCCGCTGACGCGCGTCAGGCCCGCGGCGGGTGTTTCGCGATCGTTCATCGCAAACACGAGCGAAACGCGCGCGCAGCGGGCACCATCTAGGACATGAACCGCAAACGCTGGATCATCCTCGGCTCCGTGGTCGGCGTCCTCGCCATCGTGGCCTTTCTCGCATTCCGTCCGGACAAGCTCTTCGTCGACAACACGGTCGACGAGGAACTCGACGACGACGTCGTGGCAGCCATCGCCGCCGGCTCCGGCGGTGACCCCGGCGAAGACGGCACCTCTGAAAGCAGTGACACGGAGACCACTACGTCCGCAACTCCTGGTGCTGAGCCGACGCCCACGGAGGCACCTGCTCCCACCACAACTCTGCCGGAGGTGTTGGGCGAGGGGAACTTCGTTTCCCAGGGTGGACACACCGTCAATGGTTCGGCGTTCGTGGTCAACCAGGACGGCGGCCGCCTGTTGGTTCTTCCCGAGCTCGACAGTGAGAACGGGCCGGACCTCCAGCTCTACCTGTCCCCGGAGTCCTCCGGATCGGTGGACGGCGGTGTGAAGCTCGGCCCACTCAAGGGCAACATCGGCACCCAGAGCTACGAGCTTCCCGATGACATCGACCTCTCGGCTCAGACCAATGTCGTGATCTGGTGTGAGCGGTTCGCCACACCCTTCGGCACCGCGACCCTCGGCTGAGCTATTCGCCCAGATGCACGGCGAGAGCGTCGAGCCAACTGACCACGGACTTCTCCGCGACTCCCTGGAGCACCGGCTTGATCGCGCGCGTGGCCAGACCACCCAACGACTGGGCCGCCATCACCGAACTGCCGGATCCATCTGATTCGATCTTGAAGGCATAGGTCGTGATCGAACCGGCGGATCGGCCGGTGAATCTGAATGACTCCGCAGGCTGTGCTTCCTCGACCTCGGCCTTGATGGTCGCCGGTCCAGTCCGGAACGAGAACTCCGTACCCACCTCCGCCCGGCCAGCTGGCGCCTCGAGGTCCTTGATCGAGCGGTACCACTCCGACCATTCCGAGACATCCAGCAGCGCTTGCCAGACCTCCGTCGGCGATGCATCAAGGGACCGGGAGGCGCCGGCTACACCACTCCCTTGACGCGCAGCTGCCTGGTTCGTGCTCATGGCCATCCCCTGTCCCCTTGGTGCCCCGTACTCGGGCGGGCCCAGCCGAAATACTATCGGCTAGAGTATAGGAGATGAGAGTACTCTTTGCTAGAGTGTTCTTGAAGGTTTCGAGATTCTCCGGCAAGGGGGCGTGAGTCGAGCACCGTTTGGGGGCGGCACTTCCGCCCGCTGGTGCATCCAGACCGCAAGCAGTTGCCGAAGCAATCACCGTGTTCGCCAGCAGAACCTACGTAGCTACCGGAGTGAACATGTCGTCGATCGACATCATCTTGATGGGGATGCTCACCGATGAGTCCCACAACGCGTATGAGATCAACAAGATCATCGAGCTTCGACGCACGCGCACATGGCTGAAGATCAGCACTGCTGCGGTATACCGAAACCTGCGCCGCCTGCATGACGACGGCCACCTCGAAGCGCACACGACCCGCGACGGCCTAAAGCCCCACAAGACGGTCTTCAGCATCACGCCGGAGGGCCGCGAGTACTTCCTCGAGATCCTGCGCGAATCCGCTCAATCCCCTGTGGGGCTGCATTTCGACTTCGACGCCTGGGTCGCCCACATCCATCACGTGCCGCCCGCCGAGGCACTCGAACTGCTGGACGCCCTTCGCAGCCAGCTCAGTGCGATCCACGACGAACTCGCCGTTGTCTCCTCTTTCCATCAGGGCGAGCTCCCCGTTGGCGCCGCCGCCCTCGTCGAGCTGCGCCTGCAGATGCTGAACACGACCCTTAGTTGGCTCGACGGTTTCGAGAGCGACAGCTCCGGGGAGCGGCTCATCCACTCGGACATCATCACGCCTGCGCTGGATTCCGCCGGTACGAGCGGAGCAGCGGAATGATGACGCTCATTCGTGGAATCCGCAACGCTGCGGAGCAGGAACGCGGCAGGTTGTTGGCTGACCACCACGTGGAACGCCACGACAAGGGAACCGTTCTGCGGGAGCTGTCGCGTATCGGATCGGGGTTGTCCTTTCTCGGCTCCAGAGCAATCACCCCGACTCGTCGCGACCAGAGAACCACGCCGGTCCCACCCGGTCGACCCCACAGCGGGTACGGCTCTGCGGCTGGTTACATCAGCGACCATGCAACCGAACACGCCGTGGGTTCGGCCTCCGAAGGCACCCGTGTCTGGTGGTTCGTGCCCGACACTGGCCCATGGCGACTCTGCCCCGGTCGTCATCTACCTGCACGGGTTCCGGGCCTCCGCGCCTGACCTGTACTGGGAACACATCCACCACCTGACCCGCCAGGGAATCATCGTGGTGTTCCCCCGTATCAACAAGGGCGGCCCGACCGGGCTGTTCACCGACAACGACCAGCCGGCAATGATCACCAGGGCCGTCGAGAGTTCGCGCCTCGCCCTCGACGAGCTCGGCCCACGAGTCTCCAGTGATGAGGTGTACCTGTTCGGACACTCACTCGGCGGGCTCATCGGGGCTTGCTGGCACGGCTACAACGGCCCTGAGCCGAAGGCGATCTTGTTGGCCCATCCGTCGGTTTCGCTCGACCGGATCCCAGCGTTCGCCCGCCGCTTCATCACGCCTGCCGACTGGCGCACACACGCCGCAGTGAGCCCGCAGCGAACTGTGATCCTCGGCGGCGACAAGGACACCCTGGTACCCGTGCACGAATGCGTGGAGTTGGCAGGTGAGATGAAACAGGCCGAGTCGTGCTCGCTGCACATCACCCAGCACGACGAACACGGCGTGCCACCGATTCCGGCGGGGCACCTCGCCACCGTTCGAGCCGACTCCCCTGCCGTGCGCTGGCTGGGACACGTGCTGGGCGGCAACGAGGGAGACGACACTCTCCACAGTCGCTTCTACTACGCAGCGCTTGACGCCGTGATCGCCGGCGAGGACACCCTGGAGTTCGAAATGGGGTCGTGGTCCGACGGACAGGCGGTGCTGGCGCCGACCCTCGAGTTCGACAGTCGGCGCAACGACGAGCGGAGCTCCAAGAGACGCACCGTGAATCCACCCAGAGGTTGAGGAGCCACGATGGCGAAGCTTCCCAGTTCGACCGAGGTGCTCGTGGCCGGGGCGGGCCCCACCGGGCTCACACTTGCGGCACTGCTTCGAGCCGGAGGTACCAACGTGGTTGTGGTCGATCGGGCTCCGCGCCGTAGCTCGGAAGCCCGCGCATCGGTCCTCCACAGCCGCGGCATCGAGATCCTCGACACCCTCGGGGTCGCCGGACCACTTCTCGACGAGGGTGCTCCGATCAACTCGGCGTCCTACTACGACGCCGGCGTCGAGGTAGCCGAGGTTCGTTTCGACGACCTCAACGGCGTGTTTCCCTTCGCCGTCGGCATCGGACAGAACCGCGTCGAGGCCGAGCTCCTGGAGCGGCTGGCAGACGTCGGGACTCGGGTACACCGCTCCGCCTCGGTGGAGGGCGCGACGGATCTGGGCGACAGCGTGAACGTGGTTGTGCGCACCGCGGGTGGCGACACACAGGAGATCAACGCCCAGTGGCTCGTGGGCTGTGACGGGGCGAGCAGCGCCATCCGCGCCCTGGTGGGGGCGGATGGCAAGGGCGAGGAGGATCTCGACACCTTCGTGCTCGCCACTGCCCAAGTCGGCGGCGATCTGGACGACACCACCATGCACACCTTCTGCGCCCCGGAGGGTTTCTGTGTGCTCAGCCCACTGCCGGGCGGCGTGTTCCGCTTGACCGCCAACATGGCCGACTCATCCGGCACCCCGAGCGTCGAGCAGATCCAGGCGGTGCTCAACTCCCGAGGCCCGCGGACCAGCTCGTTGACCCTCGGCGAGCCCACCTATGTGGCGCGCTACAAGCTCCGCCGCGGCGTGGCAACCAGCATGAGGGCCGGCAGAGTCCTGTTGGCCGGAGACGCCGCGCACACCTTCTCGCCAGTGGGCGGCCAGGGCATGAACACCGGTTTGCACGACGCGGCCAACCTGGCATGGAAGATCTCAGCGGTCTGTGGTGGCGCTGCACCCATCCGGCTGATCGAGACCTACGATCCCGAACGGAGCAGGGCCGCCGATGAGACCTTCGAGCGCACCGAACGGCTGGCTGGCGCACTCACCGAGTCCAACCCGCTGCTGCGCGGCGCACGCGATG
>JBPCTP010000240.1:0-3106 GCA_051011615.1 Microthrixaceae bacterium
TGATCCGATCGAGGAGCCGGATGGCTCGGGAGCAACAGCGAGATGACCGAACACAGTCGATACCCCGAGCCGGGAAGGATCCCGACGACCGTCATCAAGGGTGGCCGCATCATCGACGCCTCGGGTGAGCGAAGCGGTGATGTTCTGGTCGTCGACGGACGGATCGCGGAGGTCGGCCCCGATCTCTCCGCCGATGTCGAGCTGGATGCCGGCGGCGCCATCGTGGCCCCCGGGCTCGTGGACATGCACACCCACCTGCGCCAACCCGGCCGCGAAGAGGCCGAGACGATCGAAACCGGTTCACTTGCCGCTGCGCTGGGCGGCTACACCGCTGTGCTGGCCATGCCCAACACCACGCCGGCGATCGACGACGCATCAGTGGTGCGCGAGGTCCTCGAGCTCGGGCGTGCGGCCGCCGTCGACGTGCACACATCTGGTGCGATAACAGTGGGCCGCAAGGGGGAGGCCCTGGCCCCCATGGCCGAGATGGCCGAACTCGGGGTCACCCTTTTCACCGACGACGGCGACGGCGTCGAGGATGACCGCCTGATGCGGCGGGCGATGGAATACGCAGTGGGTCTGGGTGTGACCCTGGCCCAGCACTGTGAGGTGAAGGCGCTCTCGGAGGGCACGTGCATGCACGAGGGGGAGGTCTCCACCCGACTCGGGCTTCCCGGCCAGCCTTCGGAGGCCGAGGAACTGATGGTGATGCGCGACATCGCCCTGGCGAGGCTCACCGGCGCACGCATGCACTTCCTGCATCTGTCCACCGCCGGTTCCGTTGCGATGGTCGCCGCCGCACGCTCGGCCGGCATGCCGCTGACGGCGGAGGCAGCGCCGCACCACTTCACACTCACCGACGAGTGCTGCGTCGGCTACGACGCCACCTTCAAGGTGCATCCGCCGCTTCGCCCCGCGTCGGATGTCGAGGCGGTCTCGGCGGGGCTGGCCAGTGGCGACATCGATGCGATCGCCACCGACCACGCTCCACACACCCCCGAGGCCAAGGAGCTCCCCTTCGACCAGGCACCGCCGGGGATGCTCGGGCTCGAGTACGCCCTGGCGCTCGGTTTCACGCAACTCGTCGACGGCGGCACGATGACCGAGGCCGAGGTGATCTCCAGGTTGTCGTGGCGCCCGGCGGCGATAGCGCGGATGTCCGAGCACGGCCGTCCCGTTGCCCCGGGCGAGCCGGCGAATCTCTGTGTCATCGACCCGACACAACGCTGGAAGATCGACTCGAGCGGCGGCGCCTCCCGTTCGCGCAACGTTCCCTACGTCGGGCGCGAGGTGCGGGGCAGGGTCCGCCATACGATCTGCTTCGGTTCCACGGTCGTGAGAGATGGAGAGTTGCTGTGATGAGTCGCCCTGTCGATGCCGCCATCGTGCTCGCAGATGGCACGCTCTTCGAGGGGGAAGCCTTCGGCGCCACCGCTGAGGGTGCCGTTCACTCTGGCGAGTTCGTGTTCAACACCGTGCTCAGCGGCTACCAGGAAGTGATCACCGATCCCTCCTATGCCGGACAGGTCATCACCTTCACCTATCCACACATCGGCAACTACGGGGTCAACTCCGGTGACAACGAGTCGCGCAGTCCGCGCTGCTCGGGAGTGGTGATCCGCGAACTCGCACGCCGGCCGTCCAACCACCGCAGCGAGAACTCCCTCGACGCGTGGCTGTCGGCAGGCGGCATCCCCGGCCTCGCGGGCATCGACACACGAAGGTTGACCAAACACCTGCGGGACCAGGGCGCGATGCCGGGCGTGTTCGGTGCCGCACCGGAATCCGATCTGCGAAAGGCGGTCCCAGCGGCAGTGGGTACCGACGGGGTCGACCTGGTGGCGGAGGTCAGCGATCCAGCCGGGCGCGTGGTTCCCGCCGGCGCCGGGGCGACCCGGCGGATTGTCGCACTGGACCTCGGCATCAAGTCGACGATCGTCGAGCACCTGGCCGGCCTCGGCGAGGTGCACGTGATGCCCAACACGAGCGGATCCGACGAGGTGCTCGCACTCGAACCCGACGGCGTGTTCCTTAGCAACGGTCCGGGTGACCCCTCCGCAGTCAGCGGGGTTTCGGAAACGGTGCAGGAACTGCTGGGGGAAGTACCGCTGTTCGGGATCTGCATGGGACATCAGATGCTGGCAACCGCGTTGGGGGCGAGCACCTTCAAGTTGCCCTTCGGGCACCACGGTGGCAACCATCCGGTCAAGGACCTGGCCACCAACACCGTTGAGATCACGAGCCAGAACCACAACTACTGCGTTGATCCCGAGACGCTCGGATCAGCGGAAGTGACCCACGTGAACCTCAACGATGGCACCCTCGAGGGCTTCCGCAGCACCGAAGTGCCGGCGTTCGCAGTGCAGTACCACCCGGAGGCCGGTCCGGGACCGCACGACAGCCGCTACCTGTTCGCCCGCTTCGCAGAACTCATGGACCGAGGGCGGTCATGAAGGTGTACCAAGATGGCGGAGGGTCAGCCCTCCAGCTTGGGCGCGACAACATCCGCCTCCTCGGTCAGGTGGTCGCCGATCCCGTCCGCGATGGCGTGCTCCACCTTGCCTCCGAGCAGGGGAATGCGCACGTTCAACTCGCCGGTGACGCGCCGGACCGCCTCGCTCCCGTCGGCCACGACTGCGATCTCGGCCTTGGCCTTCAGCAGCGCCGCTCCCTGGCTGGGAACGAAGCCGACGGTCGCCGTGGCGGCGGGCAGGTTCCAGGTCGTCTCCTCCACCCAGGCCACGTTGTCGGGGTCGATGAAACGCGAGGCCTGGCTCGGCAGGTCGACCACGAGCTTCCAACGAAGCCTGGTGAACGCCGAGTCGCCGTTGCGGGTGATCTCGAGCACCTCCGGCGGGCTGGTCTTGGTGAAACCACTGACCGTGGACCAGAACGCCTCGTCGCAGTACAGGTCCACGACGTCCTCCACACTGGCGGTCCATCGTTGCTCGAAGCCGAATTTCATTCGCCAAGCGTGCCACAACACCCTCGACCCAGAGTTGCTCAACACCGAACGGACCTGAACTGATGCCCCGCCGCGACGACATCGAATCAATTCTCATCCTCAGTTCCGGGCCCATCGTCATCGGACAGGCCTGCGAGTTCG
>JBPCTP010000241.1:0-13698 GCA_051011615.1 Microthrixaceae bacterium
GGGCCGCATAGATGGCGGCTGTGAGTCCAGCCGGACCGGATCCGACTATCACCACGTTTCGGACATCACTCACTGATCACTCCTTGGTCAGGCATTGCTCGGGTGTCGCGGCGCCTGGCCGGGTCTCACGGCCATGGTGCGCTTCGGTATACCCCTGGGGGTTTATGAAACACCGGTGGAACCGACGGCATTCCCCGGTCCCCGGTCACACGGTCGGCTCCCCCCGCCCTCACGGCCTCGCCCCGGTCAGAGACCCTGAATCCCCGGGCTCGCCGGTTCTCCCGATGGTCCTCGCTTCAGCCACAGGATCCAGCCTGCAAGCCAGAGCATGGCCGCCACGATCAGGTAGACGATCCAGATCGGGCCGGGAATGAGCCAGTCGAGTCCGCGTATCAGGCCTGCGAAGAACGCAATCACGATGGGGATCGCGATGATCGCCGCAACAATGCCGTACACGGAACCACGTGCAATTCCGAGCACAGGACCGGTGGTGCGCGATCTCACCTTGTCGACGGTGTCGACGACGAGGTCGGTCACCTGGTCGGTCCAATCCGGCTCTCCGCTCGCAGCGGGTGCACCCGGACCGCCCTCCGGTGACGATGGGCTCGATGCAGACGCATCGTCGGCGTGCGCGCTCGATTCGCTGAATGCCATGGAACGCACACTAGTTGGTGTCCGGAGCTCTTGAATCGGCCCACGGTGCGGGCTCGTCACAGCCGCTCTTCACCACCTGCTCATCAGATCTAACGGTCCTGTATCGGGACGATGATCGTGAACTCGAGTCCGGAGATCGCCGACAGCGGGTCACTGGTGTCGTCTTCGAAACCCTCGACCAGGGTCGTGGTCGGGTCGTTGGCGCCTTGCGACCTTGCGCCAGAGTCGGCGTCCGCGTCTTCTCCGCGCGACGCATTCCCGGCGCCACCCGACTCGGTTCCCGCCGCCGGAATCTCCGCGGCGCCGTCGGCAGGGCGGCCGGCCGCGTCCTCGGTGTCCGACTGGACATCACCGTCTGTGCTTGCCGTGAATGCTTCGTCCGACGATGTCGACAGCGGTGCCGAGTTGTCGAAGAGCACGAAGCCGGCGAGTACCAACACGACAGCCGCCGCAACACCGGCCAACCACTTGCCCGTTCGGCCATCGGCGGCCGAACGACGCGGCACCGAATCCACGCCCGCCGTGGGCGATTTCGAGCCATCTGAATCACGAGTCTCGGGTGCTGTGGCCGGACGCATGGCCCGCTGTAGTGACTCCTCCAGGTCGTCTTCGTCGGGCGCGTCCGAGGTGTCGGCCAGTACCGAGCGAACAAGCTGCATGCGCGAGGCGAGCTCTTCCACACGAGGGTCCTGTCGCTGAGGCGGTTCGACTCCGGCGAGCCGGGATTCCAGGAGTGCCGATGCGGCAGCCTCGACCTCAGCCGGGCCTGGGTTGTCCGCATCGCTGGGCCGGCGCGGATTGTTCATGTCGTCATCTCGGTCGCTCATCGTCGCTTCCCCCTTTCGACGTGGCGTCCGCAAGATTGGTTCCCGTGGTGGGGCGTGGGTCTGACAACTCGCCGTTCTCGTCGAGCATTCGTGCCAGGCGGCCACGTCCGCGTGCGATCCGCGAGCGGATCGTACCCACCGGAACACCTGCCACTTCGGCGATCGTCGCGTAGTCGAGGTCTGCAACGTCGCGGAGCACCACCGCCACCCGGTAGTCCTCGGGCAGGTCGGCAAGCGCATCCAGCAGCTCATGCCGCTGCTCGGCGGTCAACGCGGCCTCGAGCGGATCGGGGTGTGGATTGCTCCGGACTCCCTGTGCCCGCGTTTGCTCCACGGCATCGTCCGGTTCCGGCCGGCGTCGTCTTCTGCGGAGCTCGTCCATGCAGGCGTTCGTCGTGATCCTGTAGATCCAGCTGCTCACGGAGCTGCGTTGGTCGAAGCGCGGCAGCCCACGCACTACCGAGATCATGGCTTCCTGTGCAGCGTCCTCGGCATCGCCCCGGTCGCGACACAGGCGCCGGCAGGTTGCGTGGATCCGGCGAGCATGGCCGCGAAGCAGCTCTTCGGTGGCAGCGGTATCCCCTTGGGCGGCCGCCGCAGCCAGCTCGTCGTCGGTGAGCTTCTGGGAACGTCGGCGGCCTTCGTCTGGGGGCCGCTTCATTCCACCGAAGTTCCCTGGGCACTCACCTCGTTGATCTCCACCCGGAATCCACCTGCTCCGTCGCCAAGGTCGGTGATCCACAACAGCACGGCGTCGGCACGCTCGCCACCAAGGGGAATCGACAGGGGTGAACGCACGTCGCTGAGGGTTGCTGCCGGTGGGTTCCCTGGGTCAGGCGCCTCACCCTCCTGCAGGAGATGGATCTCACCGGCCCAACCATTCTCGGAGCCAACGATGTCCAGTCGCTCCACCAGGGACGGAGTCGCCAGGTCCAACACGAGTCCGACGCCGTCCTTGCCCGGGAAGAAGGTCGGCTCCTCATATTGTTCGGTTCTCCAGGCAGTGGCGGCATCGCCGTCGATGGCGAAAGCCGCAAGATCGTCGTTCTCCCCTGGTTGGCCGGTGCCCGAAGGATCGAAGGGGGTCACGGAAACGAACTGCGCCCCGTCCAGTTCGGGTGGCTGGGTCGACACAGGCGCTACCGAGTTCTGATCGGTTCCCCTCAGGAGCAGACCCGCCACCACCAGTGCCGTTCCGATGAGCAGGATTCCCAACGCAGGAAGGAGCCAACTGCGTTCGGAGCGGCCGAAACCAGGTTGGGGTTCGGGCTCTTCACGCGCCTCGGGAGGGGGTTGGAGTACCGCCTGTGGCTGTGTGTCCTCTGCGAGAAATAGCAGGGAGGCGCGGAACTCCGCTGCGTCGGTGAAACGTTGCGACGGATCCCGTTCAAGAGCCGACAGGATTGTTGAAGCCATTCGCGGGGGCACATCGGAGCGGAAACGTCTGGGGTCGACCGGATCGGTGTGCAGTCTGGCCAGTGCCCTTGCCGCACTCGAGTCGCCCTGGAAGGGAATTCGGCCCACGAGGCACTCATAGAGAACGATGCCGAGCGCGTACAGGTCGGCGCGACCGTCGACCGCCTCACCCTGGAGCTGCTCGGGTGCCAGGTACGAGGCAGTCCCAACGAGCGCGCCATCGCGAGTCAGTTCGGTCTGGTCCTCTGCCTTGGCGATTCCGAAGTCAGCGATCTTCACGCGGCCATCGGTACACAGCAGGATGTTCGAAGGCTTGATGTCTCGATGCACCAGTCCTGCTCGGTGAGCGGCTTCGAGGGCGTCGAGAAGCCTGAGCCCTATGCGTCGAACACTCTCCGCGTCGAGCGTGCCGCGCTCGTCGAGAACCTCCCGAAGCGTGCGGGCGTCGAGCAGCTCCATCACGATGGCTTCGTGTGTACCGTCGGAGCAGGTGTCGTAGACACCGACGATTCCCGGATGGGTCAACCGCGCCGCGGCAATCGCCTCCTTGCGGAAACGCTTCACGAAGGTCTCGTCAGCCGCCAGATGCGGATGCAGAACCTTGACCGCCACTCGTCGTCCAAGTGTCTGGTCCGTGGACTCCCAGACCTGTGCCATGCCACCCGTGCCGAGCAGCCGTTCGAGGTGATAGCGGTCGGCAATCACGGTGCCGGCGCCGACGAGGGTGACGCCCTCGGCAACCGATTCGGTGGTCGGCTCGTCAGTCACCCGTTCCCCCGTCGGCAGGATGATCGGAACCAAGGCTAGTCGTGGCCACCTCGGATTCCTGTCGGCGCCTCGTCCGGTGGGTACGGACCCACCACACCGCGAGCACCAGTACCGAGATGACCGACAGGGCTGCACCAACACCGGAGATCGAAGACGACCGCACCGTCAACGAGGCGTCGGGCACATCCAGGCGACGGTCCGGTGAGCTCAGTTCCAGTCGCAAGAGCGAAGAGCCGGGGGCCTGTACCTCGACGGGAACGTCGACGCGGTTGTCCCCCGGCGCAAGTACGACTTCAGTGATCGCTCCGTCGGGAAACTCCAGGCGCGGTGAACGCAATCGCATTCCCAGTCGTATGGGCCCGCCCGTGTCGTTTCGGAATCGAAGTGGAATGGAACCGCTGCGCGAGGTGAGCACGATTGTGCGGTCAGCGGGTACCTGGATCTGAGCCACCTTCGTGTCAAGCGCTGCGTCGACCGAATCCCACGTGTCGGCTCGGGTGCCGGCATCGGCGAAGCGCTGCGGCGCCTGATCGTTCACGAGGTCCAGCTCTCCTGCGAGGGTGTCGTCAGCACCCGCCATTGATCGCCAGCCCTGGATTCGGTTGGCGGTGCGCTGCGTGCGGCGCACCACCGCAGCCATGTTCGGGGGGTCGAGTGGCCGCAATTGTGCCACCGGGGAATCAGGACCCGAGGGTGCATCAGGTGGGGCGGCCACGCGCAGCGGCCCGTCGCCTGAAAGCAGCGCAGCGAGGTCCGACACGACCTCGCTGCCCACGCCGGGAGTGAGGACGACCGCAGCGCTCAGCAGTTGCGGATCGTCGGAGCCGGCTGCGCCCAACCATGTGGCCATCAGCGCGGTGACGACACGGTGCGCCCGCAGGGCGGGTTCGAGTTCGGGCTCCACCAGCAACCTGGTCAGTTCGGTGTCGTAGCTGCTCACCGACACACCGTCCACGTCACCGAGGGCCACCGATGAGCCGGCCAGGAGGGCCCCAGCCTCCTGGTCTTCGAGCGTCTCGCCGTCGACCCGCACGCCGAGGCGTTCGGCGGAGGTGATCAGGTGTGTCACCCCGGCGCTGGCCAGCTGCCGGGCTGCTTCGGTGTCCACGGTGTCGTCGAGCATCCACACGGGTCCGGGCTGGCGGCCGCTGAGCGCGCTGTTTATCGCTGTCCCGGCCTCCAACTGGCGCTGGAGCTCGGAGCCGCCCGCTGCAACCAGACCGGCTGCGTCCACGCGGACGTAGGTTTGAGGCGCAAATGACCAGTCGGCGTTCGGCAGTGAAGCGACGAACTCGGCGTCGCCGGGCCTCTGGCTTCTCTGAAGGCCCAACAGCGTGTTCGGTCGCAGGGCAACGCTGAGGGGTACTGCCAGGGACTCGCTGAGCAACGATTGGACCGAAGTCACCGTCGGAACCTCTTCGGTCGGGATTGCCGACGGTCCATCGACGGCGAGTGTCGGTCCGCTGTCCAGACCCACGAGCAGCTGTACGGCAGTCGATGCCACACCGCCATCGGGGGACTGTGGAGGATCGCGGGGCAGGCGGTTGAGGAAGGTTGTCTCCTGCCACAGCACATCCCCATCAACGCTCAACTCCAGAGTCACGGGGTGCACACCCGAGGTCGGGACGAGAATTGCCTCGGAGTCCCCCGCCGACGGGCGGATCCGGAAACTCAGCCTGCGTAGCTCTCCCGGTGCGTCACCCTCGCTCGGCTCCACGACCTCGAGTGAGTCGAGAGCCTCGGTTCGCGGTGCCTGAAGTGTGCGAGGAGTGCCCTCGCCTGAGAGGAACTCTTCGTTCGCGGCGCGCAAACTCGTGGAGTCGGCCCGGATCCGCTGACCGAGTGTCCAGGTGAGCTGAGCCGTCGGCGGGAGTGGCTCGGTCACGCGCATCACCACCGAGAAGGTTCCCTCGGCCGGGACCCAGGGTGTCACGTCCTCGATGATGGCCGGACCGCCCTGTTGTGCTCCCGCCTCCCCGCTGACGCCCACGAGGGCCAACACCGACAGGACGAGGATGGTCACCGCGGCTGCCACATTGGGTCCCATGCGGAGCACCCTCACGGCGGGGTCCATCGCAACACGACCAGGTCGCCGTCGGTGGTAGCGAAACCGAGGTGTCGATACAGCGCAAGTGCTCCCTGGTTGCTCACCTGGGTGTTCACGAACACCTTGGTGCATCGCCGGCGTTGGCACCACGACAACGAATCCGCAACGAGAGCCGAACCGACGCCGCGCCGTTGCACCGACGGTTCCGTGGCAAGTCGTTGCAGGAATCCTGATTCCCCTCCTCTGCCGGTGACCGCATAGCCGACGACCCGCCCTGCGATCGTGGCCACCCTGAAGCGGGCATAGGGCGTGGCAGCCTCGGCATCCGCGAGCCCGTCGGAGTCCAGCCTCCAGAAGTCGGGGAAGGCTGCGGCATCGACGGCGAGGGCCTGGGAACGATCGCTGCGGCGACCCCTTCGCATCCGAACGCCCGAGGGCGACTTGGACATGCTCCCGTCAAGGCCGAGGTGGTGCACGAGAACCTGTAGGCGATCGTGTTCGTGAAAGCCGAGAGCCAGGAAGGGGCCGGTCTCGGCTGACTCCAGAGCGGAGGTGAGCACCGACCGATAGCCGCGTGAAACCACCACATCGAGTGCCTTGCGCAGTTCGTCCACTGACGGAGTGCCCGAACGCGGAGGGAGAGAGAGGTGTGCCACCGCACCGTCGGCATGCCAAGGTCCGATCCTGAAGCGTTGCTTGCCGACCGTGATCGTTTCGCGGGTCAACATATGCCCCGGCTGCCTCCTGGTGGAACCGGCCGATCCCGGTCCGCAGCAGGATACCGCCGCTTTGGTGGCTTGCCCGGACCGCCGGGGGTAGCGGGAGGTGCAAATGGCCGGCCGGCAGCGCAACTGCCCACCGCCGACGTAGCTTTGGGGCGTGAACGTGTTGTTCTGCGCGGATCCGGTTTTCGAGGGTCATGACACCGGGATGGGACATCCTGAGCGCCCGGAGCGTATTCGGGCGGTCTCCGAAGGCGTTTCCGAGCACGGTCTTCGCGACCTGTTGCTGCCGCTGGAGGTGCGGGAGGCCACCGACGCCGAGCTCCTGACAGTGCATGACTCCGCCCACCTCGCCCGGGTGGCCCGCTTCTGTGAACTAGGCGGCGGCTACCTGGACGCGGACACCCATGTCGGCGCCACATCGGAATCCTTGGCTCGAGCAGCGTCCGGCACCCTGCTGGGCGCAATCGAGCAGTTGCGCGGCGGTACGGCCGCCGCCGCATTCGTCGCCGTGCGGCCGCCCGGACACCACGCAAGCTCGAGCAGGGCAATGGGCTTCTGTCTCTACAACCACATCGCCGTTGCAGCCGCCTCGCTGCGAGCGGAAGGCCAGCGGGTCCTCGTGGCGGATATCGACGCCCACCACGGCAACGGAACACAGGACATCTTCATCGGTGACCCTGAAGTGCTGTACGTGTCGTGGCACCAGAGTCCGCACTACCCGCACAGCGGCCATCTGCACGAGGCCGGGATCGGCGAGGGCATTGGCACCACGATCAACATACCGATGCCCGCCGGGGCCACCGGAGAGCACTACCGACGATCGATCGAGGATGTCGTCTCAGCCGCCTGCGCATCCTTCGAGCCTGACTGGCTACTGATCTCAGCGGGTTTCGACAGCCACCGGGCGGACCCACTCTGTGACCTCGGACTGAGCGCCGGCGACGTCTCGGACATCGTGTCGGACCTCATGCAACTGGTGGAACCGGGCAACGTTGCCGCGTTGTTGGAGGGCGGCTACGACCTACGAGCGGTCGCCGACTGCTCGGCGGCGCTGGTCGCCTCACTTGCGGGCTTGCACCTGCATCCGGAGCAGCCAACCTCGGGAGGACCCGGCGGGAGCTTCGTAGAGGCGGCCGTCGAGGCAAGAAGAAGAGTGGTGTGAGGTTTCGGTGAGGCGCCTACGATCGCCGACGTGATCCCCGAACGCGCCCAACCGATCCTGGAGCGCGTCGCTCCGGTCGCGGAGCGTTTCGAAAAGGGCGGCCACGATCTCTACCTCGTTGGTGGTGTGGTTCGGGATCTACTGGCCGGCGACGCACTTGACGCCCAGGATGTCGACCTCACCACCGACGCCTCTCCGGCGGAGGTCAAGGAACTCGTGGCGCCGCTCGCGAGTGCCATCTGGACCCAGGGGGAGCGATTCGGCACGATCGGCGCGTCGATCGGCGGCGAGCCGTTCGAGATCACGACCCACCGCGCCGAGGTGTACACGCCCGACAGTCGCAAGCCCGAGGTCGCATTCACCGGCACCGACATCGAAGCGGATCTCCAGCGTCGCGATTTCACGATCAACGCCATGGCGCTGCGGGTCACCGGTGGCGATCCGGAGATGATCGACCCCTTCGATGGTCGTCTGGACCTCGCCCACCGCCGACTCCGCACACCGATGGCCGCAGAGGTGTCCTTCAGCGACGATCCCCTCCGGATGATGCGTGCTGCCCGGTTCCTCGCACGCTTTGACCTCGACGCAGACCCGGATCTGGTGGCGGCGGTCGAATCGGGGTGCGATCGCCTCGGCATCGTCTCCGCCGAGCGGGTGCGTGATGAACTCTGCAAGCTGGTGGTGGTCAAGGATCCCTCGGCCGGTCTCTGGTTCCTCAGCGACACGGGACTCGCAGATGTGGTGCTGCCCGAACTGCCTGCCATGAGGGTCGAACAGGATCCGATCCACCGACACAAGGATGTCCTGACCCACACCATTGCCGTGGTCGCCCAGTCGCCCCAGGATCGGCTGGAAGTGCGTCTGGCCGCGCTGTTCCACGATGTCGGCAAGCCGGACACGCGCAGCATCGGGGATCACGGGGTCTCGTTCCACCACCACGAGGTGGTCGGGGCTCGCATGACGCGCAAGCGAATGAAGGCTCTCAAATTCTCCGGCGAGATGACCGAGGATGTCACCAAGCTGGTGTATCTGCATCTGCGCATGCACACCTATCAACTGGGCTGGACCGACTCGGCGGTGCGGCGCTTCGTGCGAGATTCAGGCGATCAGCTCACGGACCTGCTCGCATTGACCAGGGCCGACTGCACGACCCGCAACAAGAAGAAGGCTCAACAGCTGAGTGACCGCATCGACGAACTGGAGGTGCGAATCGGCGAGCTCGAGGCTCAGGAAGAACTGAAGGCGATCCGGCCCGACATCGACGGCAAGGCGGTGATGGCGCAGCTCGGCATCGGCGGTGGCCCCGTGGTGGGCGAAGCCCTCGACCATCTGCTGGAGTTGCGCATGGAGCACGGCCCACTCGGTGAGGAGCGTGCCCTCGAAGAGCTCGACAAGTGGTGGGCCGCAAGGCAGTCACGGGCAGGGCAATGACCAGTAACTTGAGGCCCATGAACGGTGTGGTTGCAGGTATAGACGGTTCTGAGAATTCCCTCGATGCCCTTCGCTTCGCAGCCGAGGAAGCTGCTCTGCGCAACCTGCCACTTCACGTCGTGGGCACGTACACCACGCCGATCATGAGCACGGGATACGAGCTGGCGGTGCCGGACCCCGATGATCTCGACGCAGCTGCGGCGAAGACACTCGAAGCGGCTGTTTCCGTCGTTCGTGCCGAAGGTGCGCTCGAGGGCATCGACGTGGACGTGGTCGCACTCGAAGGTCACGCCGGAGAGCGACTCATATCCGTCTCCGGGGACGCCACCCTGCTGGTTGTGGGGTCCCGCGGACACGGCGGCTTCATGGGTCTGTTGATGGGATCTGTGACGACCTATGTGGTCAATCACGCAACGTGTCCGGTGGCGGTCGTCCGCCACAAGGACTGAGGCTCGACCGAAGGTCTGCGCTCAACCGACAGCGAACGCGAGGCCTCGACCGGCAGAGGGTCCTCGTCGACCGCCTCAGATTCCCTGTTTGCGTGCTCTCATCACAAGGGTCTCGGGTATCCATTCCTCGAGGCGGCTTCGATGCGGTGAGCGGCGCCCCAGATCCTCGGGTGCGGGTTCGATGAGTGTGTCGACCGCGAAGTTGCTGCGCTGCAACGACGTGAACAGCTCGGAGATCTGGTGCACGTGGGCAGCGCCTTCGTCGCCCGCCACGCGCCATGCGATCGCGGAATCGCTCCAGGCAGTGCGGCTCAACCAGGGGCTGGACTGCTCCTCGGGATCCCATTCGAGCATCAACGACATCGGGTGCGGCACCGAGAGCACCACCGGCGCCTCCGGGGACAACACCCGATGGAGCTGTCGGAACACTCGCGAAAGGTCCTGTACCTGCGACAACGAGTAGGCGGCCAGTACTGCGTCGATGCTGTCGGCCCGCACGAAGGCGAGGTCGGCGAGGTCGCTGTGGTGGAACTCGACTCGGACCTCGGCCCGTTCGGCGGCCTCGCGCGCACGCGTCAGTCGGGCGTTTGACGAATCCACGGCGATCACGCGAGCGCCGGCGGCTGCCATCGCGACAGACGCAGCACCGGATCCGCAGCCCAGATCCATGACCCGGGCACCTTCGAGTGGGCCAAGGAGCTTGGCCAACACCTGGTTCTCGAGGTCCGGACCCAGACGGACCGCCGCGAGAGCGAGGTCGTCGCCGTGGGGAAAGCTCGCCGGTGGAAGCGTCGCGGGCGCCCCATCCTCGGCCACGAGAGTCGGTCGAGCCGATACGTTGCCCGCTGACGGGTGCCGACGTGGGGTCTTCGGTTGTCCGGCCATGGATGGAGTTTCGCGGACGGCGGTCCACTTGGCGTGGATCGGTCCGGATCGGAATCGACCCGGCCGACAGGGCTGCCGCTTAGGGCTGTACCCTCGTGTGCCGTGCCGTACCTCCAGCCGGACACCGAGGGACGCGAGGGCCGAGTCCCGGGCAGCATTGACTATCGGCTCGCGCGCCGGCAGTTGCTGCGTCGATATCGCGCCGGTGAGATCGCCCAGCGGGAGGTCTGTGATGCACAACCGGAGTTGCTGAGGGTCGGCGCGAATTGTTCCCGCAAGGCGACCGCTCCCTGCCCGGTGTGTGCAGAGCAACAGTTGCGCCTCGTGCAGTACGTCTTTGCGCCCCGTCTGCCGGCAGGTGGCCGAATCGTCGAGGACCGTGCCTCCCTGAGGAAGCTCGTGGAACGCTATGGCGACAAGCCTGCAGCGCGTACCTACACCGTCGAGGTGTGCCTGGAGTGCCGCTGGAACCATCTGATAGAGGTGGTTCCACTCAGTGAGGCGCTTGGTCGTCGTTGAGTCCAGCGGTTGCTGGTGGTGGCGCGTTTCGCTGGTGAAATCGGTGTTGACCCGCCTCGAGACCGGGTGATCGGTACTGGGTGATTCACCCCGCTTGCTGAGAGCAAACCCTGCTGCGGCTTCCGCGCAGGCGTTCCAGGCAGCAAACTTGTGTCACGGCCCCCCGGCTGACCAACTACCGATGACCGACACCCCTTCCCCCCCGCGGCCCAAGCGCCGGATCCTCTGGCGCCTGCGCCGGGTCTTCTACGCCGTGGCTGTGCTTGCAGTGGTGGCTGTCGGGGGTTCATGGCTGGTTCTCAACACGATCGAGTTGCCAGAGGAGACCCAACCAATCGAGACAACGTTCGTGTGTGACATCGATGTGGGCGAGGGGGAGTGTGGATTCGACACGGCGCTGGCGTCGCTGACAGCGGCCGAGGAACGCGTGCTGGTGGCCTACGACGACCTGCCGCCCGTGCTGGTCCAGGCCGTTCTCTCCACCGAGGACCGCAACTTCTTCGACCACGGCGGCATCGATCCGGTCGGCATCACAAGGGCAGTGGTGAGAGATGTTGTCGGCGAGAGCCAGTCACAGCAGGGCGGCTCGACGATCACCCAGCAGTACGTCAAGACCGTGTTCCTCTCATCGGAGCGCACCCTGGACCGGAAGCTTCGCGAAGCCGTCCTGGCCGTCAAGCTGGAACAGCAGCTCGACAAGCGGGAGATACTGAACCGCTACCTCAACCAGGTGTACTTCGGCCGGGGCGCATATGGAGTCGAGGCTGCGTCGCGCGAGTACTTCGGAATCGGTGTCGAGGACCTGCAGCTCTACCAGGCCGCGTACCTCGCTGGTCTCATCCGGTCGCCCGAGACCGCTGACGCCGTGCAGGACCCCGAGGAAGCCACTCGGCGCTTGACGGCGACCCTCGATGCAATGGTGGAGGAGGGCTACATCAGCGAGTCCGAGGCGCAGCAGGCGTCCTCCATCTCGTGGATCACCGAGGACACGGCCGCCGATGGAACGCCGCAGGTGGCAACGATCAGGCCACGCACCGAGAAACAGGCCGACTTCAACGATGTCCGGTACGCGGACATCGGCTCGGAGTACTGGCTGGAGTTGGTGCGTACGCAGTTGCGGGAACGACTTGGAACCGGCGTGGAGGCCAGGGGCCTGAGGGTGTACACGACGTTTGATCCCCGCCTGCAGCGAGCTGCCCAGGATGCCGTTGCCGAGGAGTTGGACCAGCAAGACGCACCGCTGGGGTCGCTGGTGGCCATCGACACGATCGGACGGATCAGGGCGATGGTCGGCGGCACAGACTTCGAGAACAACCGTGTGAATCTGGCCCTCGGCGCCGACGGAGGCGGTTCCGGTCGACCAGCCGGGTCGACCTTCAAGCCTCTGGCCCTTGCTTCGTTCGTGGACCAGGGTTACTCGACGAAGTCCCGCTTCGATGCGCCGGCCACCACCAGCTTTCCCGGCGTGTTCGCATCGGCCGGAGAGCTGTGGAAGCCGGCCAACTACTCCAAGAGCAGCGGCGGGGTGCAGACCGTGGAAGAGGCGACCTGGCGGTCGACCAACACTGTCTACGCCGGCATCGTCGACACCATCGGTCCCGAGTCGCTGGTGGAGATGGCGGGTCGACTGGGGGTTCGCGCTCCACTGGAGCCGAACTATTCCCTCGTGCTGGGCTCGGGCGAGGTGTCCGTGCTCGACATGGCGTCGGCATATTCGACCTTCGCCGCCCGTGGCCGTCAGACCGACCCCTACGTGATCCGTCGGATCGAGGATGCAGAGGGCAACGTGCTGTTCGACGTCTCCAACGATGTGGTCTCCGAACAGGTCATTCCCGAGGGCGTGGCCGACACCGTGACCTCCGCCTTGCAGGGCGTGATCACGAAAGGTACCGGCACCGGTGCATCACTGCGGGTGCCCGCGGCAGGCAAGACCGGCACGACCGACGACTACACCGACGCCTGGTTCGCCGGCTACACGTGCGACATCACTGCCGCTGTGTGGATGGGCTACGACCAGCCCGACACGATGGTCTACAAGGGCACACAGGTCTCCGGAGGGTCATTTCCGGCCGAGATCTGGCAGGACTTCATGCGCAAGGCCACAGAGGACAGCGAACCCTGTGACTGGGACCGCACCGATGCCGGTGACGAGGTCCTGAACAGCCGCAAGACCCCCTCCAGCCAGACCACCACGACGAGGGCGCCCGCCACGACCGCGCCCAACGAGACGACCACGACCACCGATCCGGACGCAACGACGACGACCTCGTCCTCGACCACCACGACTGCACCGACGACCACGACCGCGCCCAACGACACGACCACGACCACTGCAGCGGTTCCGCCCTGATCCGGGGGATCAATCAGTCGTTACGGGCGCATGCGGAAAGGTCGCACAGCACGAGGCGCACCACAGTTCGATGTCTCCGGCGGTGGGGGTGACGGAATTCTCGGGTTCGGCTGGAGCCGGGCCCCCGTTGTTGCTGACGGGGCCAGTCTTGTCACTGTCGCTGATCAGGTAGACGCGCTGGACCTTCGTGAGTTCCGCTTCGTCTCGTCCACAACTCTCACAGGTGGCCATCGCCGCAACATAGCGGGCCGCAGGGCACCGTGGAGCGGCCGGACCAGCGGTCGATGTCGCGCATCGGTGGATGCAGTTCGTCGCGTGGGAACAGCACCTCTGGTGGACCTACCCCCGCCGCCAACCTTGGCCGCAGCGCCGCAATGCCGTACTGTGGTCCCAAGGCCGGCAGCCGAGGGGCGCTGGACCAACCGAGGAGGCGAGCCATGGCTCCATCCGCAAAGACCACTGTTC
>JBPCTP010000242.1:0-2713 GCA_051011615.1 Microthrixaceae bacterium
CCGCATCGGCGCTCGAAGGGATGCGATCACTGAACATCCAGTTGGCAGCGTGCCAGTTGGGGATCACGGTCATGTCACTGCTTCTCGGTTGGCTGATCGAGCCCGTGATCGGCGGAGCGCTCGAGGAGCTGCTCGGGCGCACCTCACTGCCCCACGGAGTCTCAACGGCCATCGGGGTGGGCGTTGCGTTGACGATCGTTTCGTTCGTGCACATGGTCGTCGGTGAGATGGTCCCCAAGTCACTGGCGCTGGCAGCACCCGAACGGACTCTGGTGCTGCTCGCCCCGTTCCATCGAGCCATCACCACACTGCTCAAGCCCCTGGTCGTGTCACTCAACGCGCTGGGGCTCTGGGGTACGAGGTTGTTGGGGGTGAAGCCCGCCGAGGAACTGGGCCAGGCCCACACGCCCGAGGAGCTCGAGGCGATGATCGAGACTGCGGCGCTCGGTGGCGAGATAGACCAGGGCGACTACGGACTGCTCTCGGGTGCCCTCGGGTTCCTGCGGGTCAAGGTGGCCGAGCTCATGACCCCGGCTGACGAACTCGTGACGGTACCCGCCACCGCGACGATCGCAGAGGCAGAGCGGCTCATCTTCGAGTCCGGCCATTCACGGGTGCTGGTGACCGATGGTGCCCGGGTCAACGGCTTCCTGCACGCAAAGGACCTCCTCGGCATTCCGGGTGGTTCCGATGACCTGTTGCCCCGTGGTGTGGTCCGCCTGGCGCTCTGGGTGGGTCCCGACGCTGCGGTGGATGAAGTGCTGTTCACCATGCGTCGAAATCGCCGGCACGTTGCGGTCGTCGCGCGTGGCGGCACCGATACCCGCAACGCCTCGATTCTCGGCCTCGTGACGATGGAGGATCTCCTCGAAGCCATCGTGGGTGACATCCGCGACGAGACCGATCGACAGGCTGCCGATTCCGGCGGTGCGTAACGTGGGTGACAGCGCCGACGGGGTCGACGGGCGCCGAAGCGACGCCGAGTCGGTGCTCGGATCGCCGGCAGCCCATGCTGCACGAGGTGTCGCCGGCGACATCCTGGGGACAGACCCTGCGTCGGTGGATCTGGGCGAAGCTGTGCGCCTTTCGGGCGGCGCTTCCCGACTCACCTACCTGCTCGAGCCCAGACCGTTGCAGCGTTCCGGTGCAGCCCATGAGATCGCGGAACCGAGGCAGCAACCTCGGTTGATCGTCCAGATGGAGCGACCCGGTTCGGCCGGTGCGAACGTGTCGATGGGCCTCCAGGCTTCGCTGTTGCAGGATGCGGCAACCGTCGGCGTGCCGGTTCCCGAGGTGCTGGCCGCGGGCGGCGAACCCGGCGCGGGTTTCGTGGTGCTGGAGTGGATCGAGGGCGAGGCGGTGGTTCCGAAGGTGATGCGCGACGACTCCCTCGCCGAGGTGCGCGCAGACCTCGCGAGGCAGGCGGGTATCGCGCTTGCGGCGGTGCACCGGATGAATGCCGATGCGCACGCAGAGCTTCCGTTCCAGGACCCGCTGGAGACGATGCGGGCGTTGCTCGATCTGCTCGGCGAGCCGCATCCTGCCTTCGAGATGGGCCTCGGTTGGCTCGAAGAACATCGGCCGGATCCCGGTCCACGGGTGGTCACCCACGGGGACTTCCGAATGGGCAACCTGTTGATCTCCTCGGAGGGAATCAGCGCCTTGTTGGACTGGGAGCTGGCCCACAAGGGATCGGCCGCGGAGGATCTCGGATGGTTCTGCTGCCGCGCATGGCGCTTCGGGTCGCCCGCACGTGCCGGCGGCGTCGGGTCCGCAGAGGACCTGTTGGCCGGCTACGCCGAAGGAGGAGGATCGCCCCCCAGCTTGGCCGAGCTGGACTGGTGGGAGGCCTACGGCACCCTGCGTTGGGGGTTGATCTGTGTGCTCCAGGCGTCGGTGCACCTGAGTGGACGCCACCGCTCGGTGGAGCTGGCAGCGATCGGCCGGCGCGCCGCGGAGTGCGAGGAAGACCTGCTGGCGATCATCGCCGGGCCCTATGACTACGAGCCGCCCCGCCTGAGCGACGATGAGCGCATCGGCGCTGAGTCGACGACGAATGAGACCTCGATGGGCCGCCCCACCGCCGCCGAGCTGTTGGAGGCGGTCAGCGAGTACCTGGGGGGCCTTCCCGATCGCCTCGACGCATCGGCCGCATTCGAGTCCAAAGTCGCCCTCAACGTGGTTTCGATGGTGCGGCGCGAAGCACTCCTTTCCCGGGAGATCCAGGCCCGAGGTGCCGAGCGTGCGGGCAGACTCGGCAACCAGGGCCCAACGGCGCTGGCGGCGCGGATTCGCGAGCTCGGGTGGGCCGGGCTCGACGCGGACCTCATCTCCGCGGTGCGCGGCGAGGTCCGAGACAAGTTGGCGGTTTCGAATCCGGGATACTGGTTGGGCGATCGATGATGAGCCGACACACACAGGGACCCGACGTGCCGGGAAGCAACGCATCGGGAAGGAACCAGCCGGCTGACCAAGCGGATGTGGCGGGCGCGACCGATGTAGCGGGCGCGACGGTGGTGGTCGTTTCGCCCCACTACGACGACGTACCGCTGTCACTCGGACAGAGCCTCACCGATGGACTGCTCTCGCAGGCCGACAGGGTGGAGGTTCGGGTGGTGTTCGGCCGCACGAACTGGTCGGTTCAGTTGCACCCGACACGAGGTCGCGCACCCGTCGTCACAGCGGTCCGGCGGGCCGAGGAGGCCGTCGCGGC
>JBPCTP010000243.1:0-2732 GCA_051011615.1 Microthrixaceae bacterium
GGAGGGCGATGACCGCGCGTTGTACTCCAGCCCTCAGAGCAGACGGAGAATGAGTTCAGCAGTCTCCTCAGGGGTGAGACTCGGGCGATGGGTCATTCGTCTCCGGCGATCTCGTTGAACGGATGTGGGCCAAGTGTCGACTGTGAGCGAGGGGTACGGTTCGGGTCGTGGCCGCTGCTGCGATCGTCTTTTCCATCGGGGCCGCGGTGCTCGGGTTGTTCCAAATCGGCCTCGCAGCTGGGGCGCCTTGGGGCGCTGCTTCCTACGGCGGCTCCCACCCCGGCGTTCTCCCGAAGCGACTGCGCATCGTCAGTGGGGTTTTCGGAATCACGGTGTGCCCAGCGATAATCGTCTTCGTCCTGCACGCCGGGGACGTCGTGGGGACAGGACTCGACGGCGGCTGGTCGGACGTCGTGCTCTGGGTGCTCGCTGTGTTCTTCGCCTTCCAAACGGTGATCAATGCGATCTCGCCGTCGCGGATCGAACGTATCTGGGCGCCGTTGGCGCTCGTGATGGCGGTCTGCGCCGTCGTGCTGGCACTCGGCTGAACGACCGCCCTCGCAGCGTTCAGCTTGCCTTCCTCCAGCGCAAAGTTCTGACGGACTTGCTCCCGACCTCGTCACCGGATGGTTGAAGCGGCCAATCCGTTACGTTGCCCAGGAGATGAGTGGAAGCAGCGGCGCGCGAGTTGCGGCGAACGATGAGATCGGCCACAGCAGCCGACTGGGACGTTCTGTCAGGGGCGGTGGCGGGCAATGAAGCAGGCCAGCACTCGTCGGGTGGACGTTGTCATCGTCGGTGCCGGGCCCGGCGGCCTTGTGGCTGCGTCGCTGCTGCAGCGGGCAGGCCAGGAGGTGGTCGTGCTCGAAGCCGGTGCTCGCGTCGGCGGGCGGCTGTTGTCGGTCGTGGCGGCGGGCGGCCACCTCGACCTCGGAGCGAGTTGGTACTGGCCGGGTGAGCAGCGCGTCGACGCGATGGTTCAGGCACTTGGGCTCGACACCTTCCCCCAGCATCTCGACGGCGACATGATCTTTCAGCCGGTCGGCGACGTACAGCGCATCAATGGCAATCAGCTCGACGTGACCTCCTCGCGATTCGCACGCGGGGCCCAGGCCATTACGACCGAACTCGCTGCGCGGCTCCCGGCTGGCACCGTCCAGCTTGCCGACGCCGTTGATCGGATCGCACCGGCCGCGGACGGTGTGGAGGTCGATGCTGAGTGCTCACGGTGGAGCGCCTCGCACGCCGTCATCGCTGTTGCGCCCGCCACGGCGGTGCGCTCGATCAGTATCGACGCACTCGAGACCCCGGTCCTCGAGTTGGCCGCAGCGACTCCGGTCTGGATGGGTGGAACCGTGAAGGCCGTCGCCCACTACGAGCGACCCTTCTGGCGTGAAGCCGGCCTCGCCGGTTCCGCCTACAGTCACGTTGGTCCGCTTCGCGAGATCCACGACATGAGCGGCCCGGGCGGTCAACCGGCAGCATTGTTCGGATTCGCGCAACCCGCTCCTGGCGCACCGCCTCCCTCCCGAGATGAAACGCTCGACCAGCTGCGCGCACTGTTCGGTGAACTCGCCGCCGAACCATTGCACCTGTGGATCCACGACTGGCGTGCAGAATCGACCATCGTCCACACAGGCACACGCGGCCTCGCCGACTACACGACCTACGGCCACGACCGCTATCAGAGGCCTGCACTCGACGGCCGGCTCCACTGGGCGTCAACCGAAACCGCACCGGTCGCCCCGGGCCACATCGAAGGTGCGCTCGCCGCTGCCGAGCGAGCGGCCGCAACCATCATCGCGTCGACGTCGCAGTGAGATCCCTCCGACCTGAGCGGGTCAGAGCGAGGAACTGAGCGAACGCAAGTCAGTCGCTTCCGGCTCAAGGAGCCGATGACTCGAATCTGTGTCTGGGTTCACCGCAGAGCTTGAGACCCTCACCCCTTGCGAGTTCATCGTCGACCGCTGAGAGCAGGGAGACCGCTGGCTACTCGATCACGACCGCTGTGCCGTAGGCCACGATTTCCGCCATCCCTTGTTGTTCCCCGACGTCGCCTGAGTCGAAGCGGAGGCCCACCACAGCGTTCGCGTTCATCTCGGACGCTTGTTCGACCATTCGCTCGACAGCGTGATGCCGGGCAGCCTGGAGGGTATGCGTGAACTCTTTCACTTCCCCGCTGCGAAGGGCCTTGAACGAGCCGGAGAAGCCTTTGGCGAAGCCCATCGAACGAGCGATCACACCAAACACCGGCCCGACGTAGCGGACTGTCGTGCGGCCCGGGATGTTGTCGGTAGTGGCAACAGGTAGCGAGAGGGGCCGGAGGACTTCCGGTTCTTTGGCCATTCACGGAATTTACAGCAGTTCTCAACGTCACGGTCTGCAACTCACTGAGCCGGTCACCGAATGCGCGGCAGCCGACAGCCCGGTACAAGAGACTTCGGCGCAACCTGTCGCCCAGGGTGCCACCTATCGCCAGATAGCGGAGTCCTGGGTTCGTGCGGATCGACGCAACGCTCTGTCACAGCCTGACTGTCGTAGGAATGTCGTACTGTTGTCGGGCAGAAGTCGTGCCACGACCGTTGTGACGGCAACCGCCGCGCATCAAGCTGCGTGTCGTGTCGACGCCAGAGCAGAGAGTGGACCAGTTGAGAGTGGACGCCGAGCAAGTTGCGAACCTACGTACGGCCCGCGGCTGGACTCAAGCGAACCTGGCTGAGGCCTCGGATCTC
>JBPCTP010000244.1:0-12357 GCA_051011615.1 Microthrixaceae bacterium
GTTCGCGACTGTCTGTCCAGCTCTCGACAGTGCGCCGAGTTCTTCATGGAGGAGTGGTCGCGGATCGCCAGACGATCTCACCTGACCTGGATGCCGTCGACGTGGACCTCGTGCGGCTGCACGCTTCGGAGGACGACGCCGAGATCGTCCGGCTCCACGCCGGAGAGTTCCTGCCCGAGGAGGCAGACCAGGAATGGCGGCGCGCTCCACAGGCCGAAGCACTCACGGTTGCTCGAGCCGCTGGACATCGACAGTTGACCGCCGCCCTGGACGCATCAAACCCGACTCGGGCCGCCGAACTGGCGAACAGGCTGCTCACGTGGGACGAATACGACGCGATCGCACACGAAGCCGCGATCGAGGCTGCCGGGTTGGCCGGCGATCCAGCGGCAGAAGCCCGGGCCCGGGCGCGCATGGAGTCCGCGCTCGAATGATCTGAAGGTTTTCTGAAGGGCGCGGGGCGAACGTGGGGCCATGAACGACACCACGACACTTCCCGACAGACCAGTACTTCACAACAGCCCAGGACTTCCCGACACGGCTGCGCCTTTCGTGCTCGCACGTGATGAAGGCGAACACCGGCACTTCCTGAACCACGTTGCCACCTCGAAGGTGCCGGCATCTGCTGGCACCTCGATGACCGCGGTCGAGTTCACCATGCCCAAGGGGTTCGGGCCTCCGCAGCATGTGCATGAGTCCGAGGACGAGCTGATGGTGATCCTGGCGGGCGAGATCGCCTTCCGCTCGGGCGATACCGAGATCATCGGCGGTCCCGGTGCCACTGTCTGGCTGCCCCATGGCGTGCCGCACACATTCCAGGTCCTCACCGACGAAGCGCGCTGCGTGGCCGTGACTGCGTCTTCATCAGGCCAGCCCCTCTTCGAAAACATGGTCACCGAACTCGGCACGCCGACGCCCGAACCGGTCATGCCCACGCCGATCGAGATCGATCCCGGCGAGGTCGGCGCGGCCTGTGCGCGAAACGGGATCGAGGTGCTCGGTCCGCCGCCGCCTCCGCTCGACTGACCCCAGATCCCGTTCACAACCCGACCCCTGCGAAGGCATCCATGAGCGATCGAAATAACCGAGCCCTGACATCCCGGCGAGCAAGAGTCTGTGGGGCTGCGACAGCCGTCCTACTGCTCGTCACGTCGTGCAGTGCCGGGGAATCCGCCCAGCCAGCTGAAGCCGGGCAGTCCGCCGAGGCCAGGCAGTCCGCCGAGCCCATCTCCAGTGAGCGAAGCGAACCTGACCGAGGTGGCGCTATCACCTACGGACTGGAAGCGGAGACGACTGACGGCTGGTGCCTCCCCGAATCCCAACTGGCCATTTCCGGTTTGCAGGTGGCGCGAGCCGTCTACGACACCCTGACCGTTCCCGACGAGGACGCGAACTACGTCCCGTACCTCGCTGAGTCGGTGATTCCAGATGCCACCTTCGAGAACTGGAGGATCAACCTGCGCGAGGGCATCCAGTTCCACGACGGGACCGCACTCGACGCGACCGTCGTCAGGAACAACCTGGATGCGTGGCGAGGTGTCTATCCCGGCCGGGTTGCACTGACCGGGTCGTTCAGTTTCGAGCCGATCATCGATGTCGTCGTTGTCGACCCACTCACTGTCGACGTGGCGCTGAATCAACCCTGGCCGGCGCTGCCCGCCCACCTGTTCAACTCGGGTCGACTCGGAATCATGGCGCAGGCGCAGTTGGACGACCCCGAGGCCTGTGACTCCCAGTTGATAGGTACAGGCCCCTTCATGCTTGAGGACTGGAGGGTCAACCAGTCACTGACTGTCGTGAGGAATCCGAACTACTGGTACACGGATCCCAGCACCGGTGACCAGCTGCCCTACCTGGACGAGATCGAGTTCCGGCCGATGCCGGAACCATCATCGCGGCTGATGTCGTTCGAAGCAGAGGAGCTCACGGCCATGCACACCGCTAGCCCGGAGCAGATCGAGCGGATCAGCGACATGGCGGCCGATGGGTCGGCGCAGGTTGTCGAGGCCGACGACCACACCGAAGTCCAGTACTTCATGCTGAACACGTCGAAACCGCCCTTCGACGACATCAATGCCCGCAAGGCATTCGCTCATGCGGTCGACATGGAGGAGTTCCAGCAGGTCGTGAACCTCGGACTCGTGGAGACGGCGAACGGCCCGTTCGCCCCCGGCGAGGTCGGCTTCCTCGATGACAACGGCTTTCCCCGCCATGATCCCGAAGCGGCCGCCAAGTTCGCCGAAGCGTACGAGAACGACACGGGGGAGCCACTCAGCTTCACCATCAGTGGTCCTGCCGACCTGGAGGTGTCGCAGATGACGCAGTTCGTGCAGGAGCAGCTGGCCGAGGTGGGAATCGAAACCGCTGTGGTGGCGGTCGACCAGTCGGCCTTGATCGGCACGGCACTCGGCGGCGACTTCGATGCGATCGCTTGGCGGAATCATCCGGGCGGCAACTCCGATGGCCAGTACATCTGGTGGAAGTCGGACTCACCGACCAACTTCGGCCGCATAGATGACCCGGAGATCGACCTGTTGCTCGAACAGGGCCGCTTGGCAACCGACGACGCATCGAGGGTGGCTGCCTACGAGGGCGTGAATCGCCGGTTCGCCGAGCAGGCCTACAACTTCTGGATGAACTGGCCGCGGTGGACGGTGGCGACCGCGACCGAGCTCGAGGGTGTCCTCGGCCCCGACAACCCGGACGGGTCCGCGCCTTTCGCCGGGCTTGCGACCGGCCATCCCCTCTCCGCCTTGCACCTGTCGGACTGAAAGATCCGATGATGCTTCAGCGCTCGTTGGACACGGAGGATCACGGAGACCCGAGCTCCACACCTTCGACGACATCAAGGGCCACCACCAGGTCGCCACAGACGTAGATGTGTTGGTCCACATAGTCCTGGGGCGCCTCCGGGCCGCGTCGTGACAGGTTGTCGAGATGTTGAGCGTCGGACTGGGACATTCAGGCGAGTCGTTCTTGGGAATGGTCGGAGTCATGCACCAACCGTGGCAGCAAGCGGCCGCCCGCTTGCGCTCTTCAGGTTGGGGGCGGCCAGTTCGCGTTGCTGGCGCTACTTCGTGCTTGATCCGGACATGGGCGGACGATCCGAAACGGATGCACGTACAACCTCCGCCCTATTGGCATCGTTGGTAGCAACACGCCCATGATGGGACTGTGAGCCTGACCGGAGTTGTGGTGGGAGCCGGGGACCGCGGCTACGACGCGTACGCAACGTTGTTGCTCGAGAAGCCGGAACTCGGCCGCATCGTTGCGGTGGCTGACCCCGACCCAGGCCGGCTTGCCCGCTTCGCGAAGCGCTACTCGTTGGCCGAGGAGGCTCTGTATCCCGGCTGGGACGAGTTGTTCGCCCAACCACGGCTGGCGGACTACGCCATCATCGCCACCGGCGACACCCATCATGTCGAGCCGACGCTGCTCGCGTTGGCTGCCGGATACCACGTTCTGCTCGAGAAGCCGATGGCACTCGACGAGGCGGACTGCCTCCGGATCGTCGAGGCGGCTCGCAGAGCCGACCGCACCGTTGCGGTGTGCCACGTGTATCGCTTCTCACATGTGTTCGCCGCACTGCACCAGGTGATCAGCTCGGGCGCGCTGGGCGATGTCGTGTCGATCCAGCTCTCGGAGAATGTGGCGTACTGGCACTACGCACACTCATATGTCCGGGGCAATACCCGCAACAGCCGGGTGCCGTGGCTGCTCCAGAAGTCCTGTCACGACATGGACCTGCTGCAGTGGTTGGCGGACTCCAAGGCCGAGCAGGTCTCGAGCTTCTTGCGCCCGACCGAACTCACCGAGTCGAACGTCCCCGAGGGGGCACCGGAGTACTGCATCGAGGGATGCCCGCACTCCGAGACGTGTCCATACGATGCCGTGGCTACCTACCGCGAACTGACGCCGATGCTCTCGGACCTCGCGATGACCGAACGTCCATTCGGCCTCGGGCCGGGTGCCAAGGTGCTGAAGGTCGCCCTTCCCAAACTCCGCGAAGCCGACGTGGCCGACAGCGCCCGGCGCCTTCAGTGGTGGCGCTGGCCGGTGGCTGCGGTGACCGACGACCACACGCCCGAGGGGCTCGATCATGCTTTGCGGACAACCCGGTGGGGCCGTTGCGCCTACAGGGTGGAGGACAACGACCAGCCCTCGGCGCAGGTCGTGTCGATCCGGTTCGTCAACGGCGTGCTGGCCAACTTCACACTGCAGTCGAACTCGCATCGCACGATGCGGTCGGTCCGGGTGAACGGCACCAGAGGATCCGCGTGGGGAGAGTTGCGTGCGCTCGACGGCTGGCTCAAGGTGGCGGATCACAAGTCCGGCAAGGTGCGCAGCGAGCGCATACCCACCGCCTTCGACGGTCATGGAGGAGGCGAGATGCCGCTGTTCGAGGAGTTCCTATGCTCCATTCGCACTGGCACTGAACCGTCGGTGTCGGCTGCCGACAGCGTCGAGAGTCACCGCATCGCCTTCGCTGCCATGGCCTCAGCAGCGGGTGCCGGTGTCATTGAAATGGCACCCAACGACCGCTCTGAGTAAGACACTCGGTGGTGCATGTCTCATTCGCGGAAGGTACTCTCCACCGGGCGTGAGGTCGGACGACACGACCTCGGCCGGGCAAATGGGGATGCGAGATGAGACCGACCAGACGACAGCTTCTGATGGCTTCGGCGACTGCAGCAGCGGCTGCCGCTGTGGCATCAGCCTGCACAACGACTCCCGGTGGAGGTGGGGCGCCCGTTTGTCTGCCGCCACCAACAGGGCCGGTGATGGCCCCTGTGTCACCTGGCTCGCCAGGTCTGATCGACGAGGCCGTCCACCAGGCTGCGGTTGACGACTACCTGGGTTTTGCAACCCAGACGCTGCAACCTGGCAACCCCACCAACGTGGTTGCACATCTGATCCGCGCCGAACGCGACCCCGGATTCAGCTGGGATCCCACGCAGGTGGACAACACCGCCCTGGCCAACTTGTGGACGAAGCTCGACGACTGGAAGGACACCGGCGACTTCGACCTCATGTACCTGCTGTGGATGAGGCACCTGGGCCAGGGGATCATCGATCCATCGGTGCTCGCGGCGCTCGACCAGCGCCTGGCCGAATTCCGGTACCGGTGGAACGACCCGCTTCCGGCTGACCGCTTGGACCACAAGTGGTTCTGGTCCGAGAACCACAGGGTGATCCTGGCGGTGGACGAGTACCTCGCCGGCATGGCGTTGCCGACGCAGGTGTTCAATGTCACCGGTCTGACCGGCGCACAGCACGCAGAACGCGCTCGCCCGGCCATCCTCGAGTGGATCCAGGAGCGTGCCCGCTTCGGTTTCAGCGAGTGGCACAGCAACGTCTACATGCTGAAGAACATCACGCCGCTGGTGACCATCGTCGAGTTGAGCGACGACGAGGAGTTGATCCGCCTCGGGACAGCAGCCATCGACCTGTGCATGGCCGACCTTGCGATGCATCTCCAGAACGGTGCCTACGGCGCCACTCGGGGGCGCACGTACAAGAAGGACAAGATGAATGCGCTGGACGAGGACACGTTCGGCACCACGAAGTTCCTCTTCGGCGACACCACGCAGGGCTGGACCACCACCAGCGACACAGGGGTGACGTATCTGTGCGGGGCCCAGCGATATCGCGTCCCAGAGGTCGTACGACAGATCGCGACCAGCTCGGAGGTGACCACCTCCAGGGAGCGCCACGGCGTCCCACTCAACCCACACGAGCCGATCTCGCCCCTGGTGCCGCCCGAGCCCGCCTACGGAATCGACTACGACGACCCGGAGAACCTGCCTTTCTGGTGGTCCCAGGGAGCCCTGACCGCGTGGCAGCTAGTACCCATCACGCTTTCTGCCGCAGCTCAGTACCGACTGTGGGAAACGGATCTCTTCGCGGAGTACGACGCGATCCGCGAGATCGCGTCGGGCGGCACGGCAGTTGCGCAAGTCGCAGCCCGTGAGCTCGCATCGATGGCGGCGTTCGGTCTGCTCTCCGAGGCGAACACCTACACGTGGCGTAGTCCCGACGTGATGCTCAGCTCGGTGGTCGAACACCGCCCCGGCGATGCCCGCGACCAGGTCCACGTCTGGCAGGCGACGATCGACCACGAGGCCCTGGTCTTCACGACCCACCCACAGAAGCCAACTCCCCAGTCGCTCGACTGGGGCAAGGACTCTGGATACTGGACTGGCAGCGCTTCGATGCCGAGCACGGTGCAGCACGAGAACGTGGCCGTGCACGTGTACCAGCCGGCCTATGCGTCCCCGACCGACGAACTGCTCGGCCCGACGTTCGGCTATGAAATGGAGACCCACGCCTACTTCCCCCAGGACCGTTTCGACGAGGTCGTTCAGGCGAACGGGTGGACCATCGGTCGTCGTGGCGATGGCTACATCGCTCTCTGGTCGGACCGACCCACGCAGTGGCGTGTGCACGACCCCGCTGTAGTGGCCACCGACGGAATGGTGCAGCCCTTCGACCTGGTTGCTCCCGGCGGCGCCGACAATGTCTGGATCGTCGAAGTGGGCAATCGGGCCGACCATGGCGAGTTCGCGAATTTCGTGACAGCCATCACGACCGCCGAGGTCGAGGTCGCTCGTCCGGTGGGAAACAAGGCGCTTGCCCGCTACGTCTCACCCAGCCAGGGCGAGATCAGCTACTCGCGGCCTCAGGGTCTTGTGGTCGGCGGTGCAGCAGTTCCGGTGGGCAAGCACCAGCGACTGGAGAGTCCCTGGGGTGAGGTATGCCACCTCGGCAAGTTCCTTGCCCTTGAAGAGGGCGGACACTCGCTCACCATCGATTTCGAAAAGGGTGTTCGGGAAGTCACCTGAGGGTTTGTTCGCGGATCGCCGCCCTCGATCGAAAGCCCTCGGGCCCGGATGTGGTCCACGGCGAGCCCAACGTCGCGGTGAGTACGATCGTGGAGATCCAGGAGACGGCATTGAACGACACCGGAACCGAGCCGGCCGCAGCAGGATTCGAGTCGGAGGGCGCCTGGGTGGAAGCTGGACGCGGGTGGGGTGCGCGGGCAGCGGAATGGGCCTATCTGTTCGAGCCTTATGCGCGCCCGGCGAACGATCTGCTTTTTGACCGGCTCGGGGTCGGCGACGGAACCGGTCTGCTGGACATTGCCTGCGGGTCGGGTCTGGCCGCGAACACGGCGAATCGGCGCGGAGCGTCGGTGACCGGCATCGATGCGTCCGGTGCCCTGATCGACATAGCGAGAGCTCGAACACCCGAGGGCGATTTCCGGGTAGGCGACATGTTTGCACTGCCCTTCGACAGAAGCTTCGACGTCGTTACGAGCTTCAATGGGATCTGGAACGGCAATGAGGCCGCTCTTGCAGAGGCGAAACGGATGTTGGGCGACGGCGGTCGCCTGGGTTTGACCTTCTGGGGCGCGCCCGAACACATCGGACTCGTGCCCTACTTCGCGAAGCTCTACGAGCTATCGCCTCCCAGCCACCAGTCGGCAACCATGGAGCAGGCCCAGACCAGCCAGGTCATCGAAGCCATGCTGGCCGCAACTGGGCTCGAAGTCCTCGAGCACGGCACGGTCGAAGTCGTCAACGAGTGGCCCGACTCCGAGACGGCGGTTCGGGCCCTCGCTGCCGCAGGGCCTTCCGTACCTGCGATCGAGTCAGTCGGTTACGACGCCTTCTGTCGCGAGTTGCACGGGGTTGTCGAGCCGATGCGGCATCCGCGAACGGGCGTGCGAATCTCCTCGGAGCTCGGATGGGTGACCGCCCGGGCCGCCTGACCGTGTTCGGCCAAGGAGGCGCGAACGTGTCTGTACGAGGCGTCCAGCAAAGGACGGCGCTGCTTCCGACCCCGGGCGAGAACAGCTCCGTTCCCCGGTTCAGCTCCCTGGCTCGTAGCGCAGGATCCCAAACGTGGTCGTGTGGATCACGCGACCTTCCTCGTCGAGGTTGATTCCCGAGAAGTGCGAGTTGTACCGACTCGATCCGGTCGTCCAGTAGAAGACGGAGGACCCGTCATCCCAGTTGATCCCCTCCAGGGTCCAGCCCCCGTCGCGGGCCCCGACGGTGTAGACGATGTCGGTACCGGTCGACACCACGGGCACCGAGTTCGCCGACGATATGTCCCGGTTGGCCCAAGCCTCACCGAATGACCCCGTAGCGGGGTCCCATTCGAACTTCTGGATGCCCTTGGGGGTGAAGGCCGGGTCCGCTCCGGACAGACCGGCGAGCACGCGTGTCCCCGCCACCGGGAACCCGTCTGGTATCGATGCCGGTTCGTTGTCCACCACCAGGGCGCCATATCCGGCCACCACCACCGACTGTTCGGTCTGGATGGCCTCGAGGTCGGGGTCGCCCATGTTCGCCGGGAGCTGTCCGGCGATTCGGTCACTGGGTGCGCCGGCAGGAGCTTCGGTGCCACCGGGGATCCCGTCGCGCCAGTAGAGCACCACGTTCATGAGTTCCTCACCGTCGGTGATCACGACGAAACGGTCGTCCTCGGTGCCGAAGCCCATCAGGGCCGGCGTGGCACCCGAACCAGCGCCGGTGCCGTTGAGATAGGGCTCCGTCCATGCACCGTCGGCGGGATCGGTCGAGAGCGACGACCCGTCCCACACAACCTTGTGCAGGTTCTCGAGGGACACCGCGTAGATCCCGCCGTCCTCGTCCACGGCGATGCTGTTGCGCACCCAGTCGGAGGTACCGGCACGTCGACCGGCTGCCGCCATGGCGGCGTTGTGCGCCGGAGCAGCTTCGGCTCCGACGAGCTGGACGGCCTCGAAATCCTCCAGCTCGCGGTCCACCACGACGACCCAACCCTCGTCGGTCACCATGGCGATTCTTCCGTCGTGGGTCATGTTGGCACCCGCGAACTTCCCGCCGATGTCGTTCGGCCGCTTCCACTCCTTGCTCACCTCGATCGCTGACTCCGGGTCCGACGGGTCGGTGTCCCGGTAGGCAACGATCGAGTCGGGACCGCCGACGAACAGCGTGTTGTCCTCGTCGAGGAGGTAGTAGACACCGGCCACGCCGGCAAGGAGTCGAGCCGACAACGTGAACCCTTCGTCCGCGAGTTCCTGTCCCTCGAGCGAGTCGAGTCTCTCCAGGAGTTCGTCAGCCTCGGACTCGGTCACCTGCTCCTTGCCCGGGATCGGGAGTTCCGCCAGTACGTCGAGAGTCTCGTAGTCGACCTTGCTGATTCGATCTCCGCCGTTGCTCCAGATGACTCGCCTTCCGTCGGGGTACTCCGGGGAAATCGCTATACCGAAATGGGCGGGACCGAGATGGGTGTAGGTGAGATCCGCCGCGGTCAGCTCGCCGGTGGGTCCGGTTGGGCCGGCAACTGCCTGGGAGTCCGTCTGGGCGGTGTCGAAGTGCCCGATCGGAACGACCGAATCGGCCAGGAACGGGTTCACGGGTGGAAGCCCGCCGGCTGGTGCGCTCTCGTTCTCGGCGGCCGCTGCGGTTCCGGCGCTGCTGTCGGCATCGCCGTTGTTCCCGCCGCTGCACCCCGAGGTGACCAGTACCAGGGCGGCGAGTGGGAACAGTGCTGTTCTGCATCTCATGGTCTGTCTCCTGCGAGTGTGTCTGTGGGATCCCATCCGCTGCTGAGCAAACGTCCCTCGGCCTGTTCGAACGCGTCGATCAGTGTGCGGACCGCCGCAAGTGATTCACCGACATCGATGTGGTCGACGATGCCGGCGTACTGCTGAACGAGTTCGGACAGCACGGTGTCGTAGAAATGGCGACCGTCCTCGGTGAGCAGCACGCGTCGGGCGCGGCGATCGTCGGGGTCCATTCGCCGTTCGATGCGACCTGCCTTCTCGAGTCGGCCCACGGTCGCCGCCAGTCCACCTGTGCTCTGCACGACCCACTGCCCGATGTCCGCGGGGCGCGTGCCCTCCGCCCCCGCGCCGTGGCGCAGCATTGCCAGCACCCTCAGTTCGCCGGGTGAGATCCCGTGACGGCTGCATGTCCCGGCCACCATCGACTCGTTCAGCCGTTCGAGTCGCCCCAGCAGCAGGACCAGCATGCTGGAGTCGTCGAGCGTGTTCACGCGATTGTCGACGCGGCCAACGGCACGGCGCCCAGCGCAACGCGGTCGACAACCCTTCGCTCGTCGAAGTCGAACAGCGCGTAGTGCTGCGCGGCGAGGTTGTCCCAGACGAGGAGGTCGCCCTGGGACCAACGGTGCCGGTAGGTGAACTCCGGGCGGGCCACGTGCTGCACGAGGAACGGCAGGACGGCCTCGGATTCCTCCTGGGGCAGGTTCACGATGCTGCGGGTGAAGATGCGGTTCACGAACAGCACGGGACGACCCGTGGTGGGATGCTCGATGACCACCGGGTGCTCGGTTCCGTTGCCGGGGCCGATCTCGTGGTGGGCCCGGCGCGGTCGGAGCAGATCCTTCATGCCTCCCGAGAGCGCGTTCCACGCTTCGTAGCAGTTCGCGAACATGGTGTCGCCGCCTACCGAGGGGCACACCCTCATGCAGAGAGTGGCACCGATGGGGACCTCTTCGCGCCACGTGGCGTCACTGTGCCATCGGTCGGCCTTGTATCCGTTCGCACTGTCGAACACCGTGATCTCATCGGTGTCGGGGTGTGGCTGGTTGTAGCTCTCGCATGGGTGGATGTCACCGAACATGCGGCTGAACGACAACTGCTGATCGGGGGTGGGGCTCGCCTGTGGCAGGACCAGTACAAGTCGGTCTGCGAGGGCATCCCTCATGTCCTGCTGCAGTGCTTCGTCCTCGAGGATCTGCTCCAGCGGGGTGTGTACCTCGGCGCCGATCAGCGGTGCAGCCGCGGCGAGCCGAAGACGGTGGGCGATGTCTGGCGACACGATGCTCATCTATTGCCTGCCATTCCGGACCACGCCGGCCTCCATGAGAGTTGGCTCTCCAGGTAGGTTTCCATAAAGCTATCTGGAAAGCAATCAACATCGGAGAAGCATGACGATCACGACTCAGCGCAACGGCGGAATCACCGAGATCACCTTGGACCGGCCCGAGAAGCGAAACGCCATCGACGCCGGGATGATCGACGGGCTCCGGGCTGCCGCCGAAGCCGTCGGGGCCGATGGATCCTGTCGTGTCGTCGTCCTCCACGGTGCCGGCGCCTCATTCTGTGCCGGCCTCGACATGGCCAACTTCGACGACATGGTGAGCGGGGACCTCGCCGGAGACTCCGAGAGCGTGCGGGCCGCCCTGGCCGAGCGAAGCCCGAACGGCGCCAACCGGGTACAGCAACTCGGGTGGGCGTGGCGCGAACTGCGTGTGCCGGTCATCGCGGCGGTACACGGACATGCCCTCGGCGGTGGGCTCAACGTCGCGCTCGGCGCCGACATCCGTATCGTTGCGCCCGACGCGAAACTCGGGTTCGTCGAGGTCACCTGGGGGTTGTTGCCTGACATGTCCGGCACCCAATCACTGCGAAGGCTGGTCGGGCCCGACCGCGCGAAGGAACTGATCATGACGGGCCGTACCGTCGACGGCTCCGAAGCGGTTCGACTTGGAATGGCGACAGAGGTCGCCGTCGACCCGTTGGAGCGGGCCCGCGAACTGGCACGGGCGATCGCAGGCCACTCACCGGAGGCCGTGCGGGCTGTCAAGGCGGTCATCGACAGGTCGGCCGAGATGGGTGAGGCGGACGGCCTGGCGCTGGAAGCCCTCGCCTCGCAGGAACTACTGGGCAGCAGCAACCAGATGGAGGCTGTCATGGCGCGCCTCGAAGGTCGAGCACCGGTTTTCGACGACCCGCCGGTAGGTGCGGCCGACCCTTCATAGGCCGATCTCGACGGGGTCCGGTCTGGTCGGGTCCTGGCTGGCGCACCGGCAGCGCTGGTTGCGGTCTGCAGCGGCACGGGAGAGAAGGCACCGGTCTCCGCGTGCGATGATGGGCCGCCGAGCACCCAGAGCCCGCCCGTCCCGGAGTCGATGCAATCCGTCCCGCAAAGCAGGTAATTCAGAGCATCGGGGAGGTTGCAGGCGCAGTCTTCCGCGGCGCCGGTGCCGACCGCGTCGGCGGCCTGGCTTCTGAGATCGCCTTCTTCGGAATTCTCAGCCTGTTTCCGCTGACCATCGCGGTGGCATCCGCGATCGGGTTCCTCGAACCGCTTGTCGGCGCAGACGCGGCAGAGGAAGTCCGCGACAACGTGATCTCGGCGCTCGAGACCACCCTGCCAGCGGAGGCCGGTGGCATCGTCGAAGCGGTGGAGGACCTCTTCGCCGATACCCGCCCCGGCGTGTTCACCATCGGCCTGCTACTGGCAGTCTGGTCGGCATCGCGGGGGTTCCTGGCAACGGTGCGCTCCCTCGATCTCGTCTACGACCTGGACGAACGCCGCAGCTACCTCGAGCTACGGC
>JBPCTP010000245.1:0-7748 GCA_051011615.1 Microthrixaceae bacterium
TCGATGATGCGGCGCGTACCCGAGGTGTTCGACTGCTGGTTCGAATCGGGATCCATGCCCTTCGCTCAGGCGCACTATCCATTCGAGAACAACGACTGGTTTGAATCCCACCTTCCTGCGGACTTCATCGTGGAGTACATCGCGCAGACACGCGGCTGGTTCTACACGATGCACGTGCTGTCGGTCGCGCTGTTCGACCGTCCGGCGTTCTCGAACGTGATCTGCCACGGCGTCGTACTCGATCACGAGGGCCGCAAGCTCTCCAAGAAGTTGCGCAATTACCCCGACCCCGAGGAAGTCATGGAGTCCCATGGCTCAGACGCGCTCCGCTGGCACCTGATGGCCTCACCGATACTGCGCGGCGGCGACCTTCGCATCTCGACCGACGCCTCGGACTTCTCCGAGGTCGTGCGGCTGGTACTGAATCCGATCTGGAACGCGTATTCGTTCTTCTCCCTGTACGCGAACGCGGATGGACACCGAGCACGGATTCGCACTGACGCCACGGGCCAACTCGACCGCTACATCCTGGCCAAGACAGCCGAACTGGTCGACGCAGTCACCGAGGACATGGACGACTTCGAGATCGCTCCGGCCTGCGCTGGGATCCTCTCGTTCCTCGATGCCCTCAACAACTGGTACATCCGGCGGTCCCGCGAACGTTTCTGGGCGCCCGGCAGCGGCAGCGACGAGGTGTCGCTGCAGGACAAGCAGGATGCGCACGACACCCTCTACACGGTGCTGGTGACCCTGATGAAGGTGGCCGCACCCCTGCTGCCACTTCTGACAGACGAAATGTACCTGGGCCTCACCGGCGGGCGAGAAGGCTCTGCCGATTCCGGGAATGCCGACTCGGTCCACCTCCAGGACTGGCCTGACGTTTCGGATTGGCCACACGATCGCGACCTTGTCGCAGCCATGGACCGTATCCGCCACGTATGTTCCGCCGCGCTCGGTCTGCGCGAGGACCGCCGCCTGCGCGCACGACTGCCACTGAAGCGCCTGACCATCGCTGGCGACTCGGTCGGCGATCTGGAGCCGATGCTGCACCTCGTTCGCGACGAAGTGAACGTGAAGGAGGTCTTGCTCACCGACGACCTCGACTCCGTCGGCACGTTCACCTTGAAACCGAATGCGAAAGTGCTCGGGCCACGCCTCGGCAAGGACGTCCAGACGGTCATCAAGGCCTCCAAGTCAGGCGACTGGAGATCCAACGAAGACGGCACCGTGACCACCGCCGGCCACATCCTCTCTGCCGAGGAGTTCGAGATGGCGCTCCAGCCCCGCGAGGGCACGGCTGCGGCTGCGTTGCCCGGCAACGAGGCAGTGGTGGAACTCGACGTCGAGGTCACGCCCGAGCTGGCAGCCGAGGGCATGGCGCGTGACCTCGTACGTCTGGTCCAGCAAGCCCGCAAGGACGAGGGCCTGGATGTGACTGACAGGATCAGCTGCCATGTCGACTCCACCACCGAGGTGATCGAAGCCGTCGAGGCGCACCGGGGCTGGGTTGCCGATGCCGTTCTCGCAACAGAGCTGACACTCGCCGAAGGCGTGGACGACAACGAACCGATGTCGGTTGAGGGCCACCCGGTGCGCATCACCGTGCTGCGCGCCGGCTGAATCCGTCGGCGCACCGACTCAGCGACTCAGGCGCCGTGGCTCCAGCACTCCGACCCCAACGCGGTGTCGGTGGCCAGGTGGCTGGGCTGCTCAGCTCGTCAGAGCCTCGCGTGCGACAAGCGACTCGGCTGCATGGGCATCGACTACCTCGGTGACCTCGAGCATCCGGCCACGGTCCACGAGCACCACCGTGACGGTGCCCGATACCCCCGGCCGCACGGTGACCGTGGTCGCCGTCGGATGCAACGATTCGACCGCCAGCCGATCCGAGCGGTCCACGACCAAGAGCAACCGTCGGTCGGTGCGGCTCACAGCGGCCGGCCAGGACTTGACCCTGCCCACCACCAGTGCGCCCAACTCTTCACCCTCGGCCATGTGCTGGCCCAGGCCGCCCAGCGCATTAGCACTTCGCTGTACTGACTCCGGATCCAGCAACCTCGTGCGCTCGGTCAGTTCGGCAGAACGACGTTGCGCGTCCCGCGGAGGCGGTACCTGCACTGCGGGTTCCGGTGGTGCGCCCTGTGGGCTCGACTGTGCCCGCGGCTGGGCGGGTTCGGGGTTGATCCAGCCATCGGCCGCTGTGTTGGGCGCTCCCCTGCGGGTGCGCCGGCGCGGCAGGCGCACGGCAGCTGCAGCGGCCAAGCGTTCGCGCCTGGTGGCGCTTCGCGCAGCGGCCGGCTGCGGTGACCCGGGCTGCGGTGCAGCTTCTGGTGTTGACGGACCCACGGGCGACGGAGTAGCCGGCTGGGGAGGCTCGTACGGAGGGACGGGAGATGGCCCGGCGACCATTGGCGGCGCAATCGGGGGTGGCGCGACCGGTGGCGGCGCAATCGGGGGTGTTGCAGTGGGCGGGGGTGCGACCGGTGGCGGCGCAATCGGGGGAGGTACTGCGGCCGGAGGTGATGCGGGCGCGGGTGCCGTGGATGCAACCGGAGCGGGCTGCGCGGGTGCCGTGGATGCTACCGGAGCGGGCTGCGCGGGTGCGGGTGAAACCGGCGCAACGGGTGCGACAGGTGCCGGCGCAGCAGCGGGTTTCACAGTCGGCTGAGGTTGCACGGTCGGCTGAGGCTGCACAGTCGGTTGGGGCACAACTGGCCCGGGCACAACGGGCTGCGTTTCCGGTGCGATGGGTGCCACAGCAGCGTCCGCAGCGACACCGTAGAGGGCCATGAGTGCGGCGGCTTCGGAGTCGTCGGCGTCGAGTGCGTGGACGGTCTCGCCGTCCCAGACCGCAACACCCAACAGAGCGTCGGCGCCCATTGTGGAGTCGAGTGTGTCGACGGCCTCGGCGGCAGTAGAGGCCGTGCCGACTGGGGTGGCCGAGGCCACCATGGCTGCGAGTCGTGCGGGGTCGAACGGGGGTGGAACTGCGACTGGCGCCGTTGCGGTGATTGGCGCCGTTGCGGTGACTGGTTCCGGATGCGGTGTGGCCAGAACGGTCTCGGCGGGCACAACTGTGCGCACACCCTTGTGGGTGACCTCGACGCCCGAGTCCGCCACCGCTTCGAGTGGCGGAACCGATGCTGCGACGCGGGCCGGCAGCCAGGCAGCAGCAACGCCCACGAGCACGGCGACAACGGCAATGGCGGCCACGGTGAGAACCGGCACGCTGAAGGTGTTGAGCCCGAGTCCGCCGAGGGCCTGCACCGCAACCGCCGCGCCTGCCACGCCGACGGCGATGCCGAGCGCAGTGCCGACCGCAGCGAGCGATGTGCCTTCGAACAGCACCAGTGCAAGCACCTGGCGCCGTGAAGCCCCCGATACGCGCAGCAGGCCGAACTCGCGGCGGCGCTCGGCCACCGAGAGCACCAGGGTGTTGATCACTCCAACCAGGGCCTGGAGCAATGTGAACAACAGCATCCACTGCACCACACGCTGGAAGCCGCGCAGCAGGTCGGATCGACCGTCGACGAACTCCTCCGGGGTGGAGACCGCACGCACTCCATAGGAGCCTGCGAGCTCCGAGATTCCCTCCACCGTCGATGCTTCACCGTCGGTGCGCACCAGGGCTGCCAGGTCGATGCTTGCCGGTACCTGCCGCAGCAACACCTGGCGATCGGTAACCAGGTCACCGAACAGAGCCTCACCGGTCTCGTAGATTCCGGTGACCACCAGTGATTCCGCTCCGCCGCTCGTGAACACCACGAGTGCCGAGTCCCCGACTGCCAGACCCATCTGCTCGGCGATGCCTGCCGACACCCACGCAGATCCATCGTCGAGTTCGTCAGGTTGATCGCCCTGCCACTGCGGTGCGACGACCCCCAGTGCAGTGTCACCGTCCAATCCGGTGAGCCGGATTCCGAACTCGCCCATCGATCCCCGGCCGAGCTGCCAGCCACTCACCTCCTCGACACCTTCGACGAACTCGAGCTGGTCGACGAGGTCGCTCGGCAGGCCGCCGCGGGTGAACGTCTCTGAGTCCACCACAACGTCGGCGGTGACGAGCTCTTCTACGGCGCCGTCCACCGACGTCGTGAAGCTCTCGAGGAACACGGCGAGTGAAGACACCACCGCGGCCGCCAGCAGCACTGCTGCGGTGGTCGATGCCGTGCGACGAGGGTTCCGAGCCACGTCGCGCGCCCCTACCCGGCGAAGCGGTGCGGGTCGGAAGGGCATCAACCGCATGGTTGCTGCGACCGTCTGGGCGAGCAGCCACGGCGTCACGCTGGCCAGCAGCACCACCGCACCTGTGATCACCGCCGCGATGATCGTGCCCGAGGCTCCAACACCAGCCAACAGGGCCACTCCGAACGCCACCGCGGCGAACACCACGGCACGTCCAAAGGCCACTGCGATTCCCGACCAGCCCTTGGCCGCAGGAGGGTCAGCCTCGCTGACAGCCTCGACCGGCGGCACCCGACATGCACTTGTGACGGGACGCCATGCGGCCAGCATCGTGGCGACCAGCCCGACTCCGATGGCGATCAGCGCTGCCCTCGGTGTGAGCAGGGGCCCCGAGGTGGGAACAGCGGTTCCGAGGGCTCCGAGTGCCCGTTCGATTCCCGCAGCTATGAGGAGGCCGACGGGAATGCCGACGACGGAGGCCACCAACGCCAGTAGGCCTGCCTCGGCGAAGGCTGCCCTGCGCAACTGACCGACCTTGGCGCCCACGAGCCTGAAGCTCGCGAACAGTCGCCGCCGCTGGGCATGCAACAGCCCCAGTGAGTTGGCGACGGTCAGCATGCCGACCGCCAGCGCCAGCACACCGAAGCCGACCACGAGGGCGCGCACCAGGGAGAAGCTGCGGGTGAGGCTGTCCTGCGCGTGGATAGCGGCGGTGTCGCTGTCGACCACGATCACGCCCGGGGGTGCAGCAGCCAGGATCGAGCGCTGCACCTCTTCGAGATCGGCATCGTCTTCGAGGGTGACCGAGATGCGGTTGTCGTCGATCGGCCGATCGAACACCAGCCGGGCTTCCGGTGTGGTCAGCACGGCGAGGCTGGAGCCATCGGTCGCGCCCGTGGCGGACCCCTCGATCAGACCGGTGATCTCATAGGAGCCCACCTTGCCCTTGCCCTGCACCGCGATCTGGTCGCCGACTCCCACACCAGCGACGTCAGCCGACCGTTCGTCGACGGCCACCTCGTCGGCCTCGCGCGGTGGACCACCTTCCGCGAACTCGAGCGCGGACACCTCGTCGTCCTCGGGCCAGTTCACACCCAGGGGTTGTTCGGAAAGGCTCGGAGCCACCACCGGATTGCCGTCGGAGTCCACAAGGAGTGCTGTGTCCTCGAGTCGGTGCGACACCGAACGTACGCCGGGGATTCCAGCAGTCACCTGGAGCATCGCGCTGGGTACGAGACGACGTACCTGCTCGAGGCTCGACTCGTACGCGATCTCGCCCTCGATCACCAGATCGGCATCGTCGGCCGACACTGTCGCCAGCTCGTCCAGGCCGGCACCGATTCGGTCGAGCAAGCCAAGGGCGCCGGCCAGGTAGCCAACACCGAGAGCGATCGCCACGCCGGCGAGCAGCAGGCGGCGACGTTGCCGCAAAAGGGCGCGCAGCACGGACAAAGACCCGCGCCCCCGCCTTGAGCGCGCTCCCGCCATTGGAGCTGTTGCCACGGAACGAGAGATTACAGGCCACAGACCGCGCGAACAGGATTCCCCGTGCCGACGGGAAGCATTGCCCAATGCCCTCTCAGGTGCTGGAAATGCCTTGCGTAATCACCCAGAGCTAACGGGCGCCGTCAACCCCGGGCAACTTCGAGCAGATCTGCAACGTCGCTCGAGAGCAGCGCGCTCATCGTGCCGTCACCATCGACCACCAGCGCCCACCACGCGTTTCCCTCGCCGAGGCGGCCGAGCACGGTCGAGACACTCTCCGCTGACGACACCCGAGGCAGGGCCACGAGCGACTCCGCCACCGACGTTGCGGGCACCACTGGGCGCTGCGCGGGAGGGATGCGCCCCACGCCGTCACGGGTGACCATTGCGGAGACGGTGGCACGGGAGTCCGTCAAGGGTACGAGCGGGGCCGACGGGTCCACGGAGAGGGACCTCTCGACATCGGCGACGGTTGCGGTGGGCCCCAGTGGGTTGGGTAGTCGTCGGCGTACCTGCGCCACGGGCATCTCGAGCAGGTCGGGCGCGGGTGCCGATGAGGACCATTCCGCACGGGCAGCCACGAACAGGAACAGCGACAGCGCCAATATCCACAATCCGGACCAGATCGACACCGAGAAGATCAGCCAGATCGACCCGGCTGCCATGGCCCCGGCGAGGATCTGTCCCCACAGCGCCGCCACGCGTGTCGCCCGGATCTTTCGACCGACTCGACGCCACAGAACTGCACGAAGGATTCGACCCCCGTCGAGCGGGAACGCCGGCAGCAGATTGGAGACGGCCAGAACGACGTTGATGCCTGCCAGCCACACCAGGAGCCCGAGCATCACCTCCGAGCCGTCCACACGCCACGTGCCCCAAGCCGCTGCGGCGCACAACCCCGCGGTGACTGCGCTCATGAAAGGCCCGGCGAGTGCGATGCGAAACTCGGCACCGGGATTGTCCGCATCGCCTTCGAGCTTGGCGACTCCGCCGAACAACCACAGGGTGATCTCCACGACGCGTACGTCATTTCGCTGGGCAACCCAACTGTGGCCGAGTTCGTGCAGCACCAGCGATCCGAGGAACCCGGCAACTCCCACGACAGCGGCGAACCAGTACGCAGAATCAGGATGCGCCGGGGCGATGGCCGGCAACGACACGCTGGCGAGCGACCATGCCAACACGCACGAGATCACCAGCACCCACCCGTTCACACCGATGGGCACGCCGAACAGGCGCCCTAGAGTCACGTGGCTGCGCATTGGCCACCAGCGTACTGACGCCACCGCACACCCGGACCCTCGTACTACCGCAGACCTGAGAGTGCTCCCGGGCAGCCTCGGCTTGGGAACTTGCCGTGCCGTGGCGACAATGGTGCGGTGCCTCCCGACGCCACCCACGAACTGCTCTCCCAGCGCGCCGAGATGCTCGAGACCCGCAGCCGTGACGATGTGGAACTGGGTGAGATCACAGCGGCGCTGGAGTCACGACTGTCCACGCGACCGCAGATTCGACGCATCGTGCTCGGAGGCGACCCCGAGGGCGACGCGGAAGCGCGCCGCCTAGCTGCCCTCGAGCCCGTCAACCCTCTCGATGGCGAAGCCGACCTCCTCGACCGCTTCGAACGGGACCGCCGCGTGTTCGCGCTTGTGCACGAGTCCCTCGGGGAGCTGCCCGCAAACATCCTCTGGGTGGCCCTGACCCAGGGAATCCCGGAGCGGCTGGGATCGGTTCTTGCCCCAGACGCCCCCACCATCGAGGCCGACGATGCTGACACCGCGGTCTACTACTCGATCTGGAACGTCCAACCCGGGCTCGCCGGCATGGGTGGAGGCAGGGAACTCATCGAGGCCACAGCTGCGCATCTCGGAGCGGAACTGCCCAACCTCCGCACACACGTCACCCTGTCACCCATTCCCGGCTTTCGACGATGGCTGCGGGCGCAGGGGTTCGACGATGAGGCGGCCCCCGGCGACCTCGAGACCCTCTGCGCGCGCTACCTGTGCTCACAGCGGTCAGACGGGCGACCCATCGACCCGGTGGCGCGATTCCACCTCGGCAACGGGGCCCGCCTGCTC
>JBPCTP010000246.1:0-3305 GCA_051011615.1 Microthrixaceae bacterium
GCAGAGCTGCCTCGACATCATGCACCAGATCCGTGGGGAATGCAGCAGGGGCCCCAGGATTTTCTTCTGAATCTGTTTCATCACCATCGCCGATCGCTTCTGCTGATGGGCGTGCCCCTGCAAAGCACACCGCGGGGCGACTAACTTGACCGATCAGTCAAGCAATCAGGAGCCGGTTGGTGCCGGTTTCTCATCGTGCAGAAGCCTACGGAGCGGTGACCCAACATGAGCGAGAACGCAACCATCTCGATGGACGAATTCACCGATGAGGTGACCGAATTCCTCGACGCGAACGCCGAGAAACGTCCGCCGCAGAAGGAGTTCCGCTGGGGCGAGGGTTCCGACGACGTCGCTGTGTTCGACGAAAAGGACCGCGACGCGGAGGCCGTCGAGGCGCAGGAGGCGAAAGAGTGGCGACGCAAGCGTTTCGACTCCGGCCTGGGATGGATACAGGGCCCGGCCGAGTTCGGCGGTCGTGACCTGCCGGCCGCCTACGAACGTGCCTACGGTGCGATCGAGGCCGGCTACGTGACCCCCAACATGGGGATCTTCGCCATCAGCCTCGGGATGGTTGCGCCCACGATCCTGGCCCACGGCATCGATGAGGTGCAGAAGCTGTACCTGCGAGACCTCTACCGCGGCGACCAGGTGGGCTGCCAGCTGTTCTCGGAGCCCGGATCGGGCTCGGATCTGGCATCCATCCAGACCAAGGCGATCCGTGACGGCGACGAGTGGATCCTGTCCGGCCAGAAGGTGTGGACCTCATCGGCACATCTGTCCGAGATCGGCGAGATCATCTGCCGCACCGACCCGGACCAGCCCAAGCACCGCGGAATGACCATGTTCGTGGTCGACATGTCGGCGCCCGGCGTGACGATCCGGCCGCTGCGCCAGATGACGGGCGGGTCCAACTTCAACGAGGTGTTCTTCGACGAGGTGCGGGTTCACGACTCACACCGCCTCGGCGACGTCAACGGCGGCTGGACCGTGGCCCTCACCACCCTCATGAACGAACGGGCCTCCATCGGAGGCGGCGGCGCCGGTGGCGGTGCCGGGCTGTTCACCCCCGGTCGCATCCATTCGATGCTGGAACACTTCGGCCTCGATGACGATCCGGTGGTGCGCGACGAGATCTCGCGGATCTACTGCTCGTTCCAGGTGGCCAAGTGGAACAACCAGCGGGCCCTCGACAAGATCAAGGCGGGCGGCCTACCCGGACCCGAGATGTCCACCGCGAAGTTGGCACTGACCAACAACCTGAAGGCCTACGCGGACTGGGTGTCGAGGGTTCTCGGACCGCGCATCACGGCGGACACCGGCGAATGGGGCACCTTCTCGTTCTCACGGATGCTCTGCGGCGTGCCGGGCATGCGGGTCGCCGGGGGAACCGACGAGGTCATGCGCAACATCATCGCCGAGCAGGTGCTCGGTCTTCCGAAGGGCCCGGGCGTCGACAAGGCGACTCCCTTCAAAGAGATCCCGGTCGGCACGCAGCGCTCCGACTGACAATCACCCCGCGTGACCTGCCCGACTCAGGGGATGCGCCAGTCGGGAACACTCATCTCGACGAAGCTCTTCGTCTCTCGGGCTCCATCATTGGCCGCCTGACCTACCCGCTCGGCTCCTTGGGTGCCCACTTGAAGTCGCCTGGGGTCACATGTGGCACCTTTGCGACTCGAAATCCGCGGCTGAGTTGCTCAGGACACGAGCGGTCAGGGACACAGAGCTCTCGGTCCGCAATGCCGGCGGCTACCAGGTGGGGCCGAGGGCGTTGTGGTTCAAGTCCGCGGGGGTCTCGTCTTCGAACAACCTCTGTTGGGCCCCGGCGGGTGCGACGCGGGTGGTGAGCCATGGCAGGTTGTCCATGAACACCCACGATCGCCGGTGGATCGGCGTGGGCCCGTACCCCTTGAGTGCCAGCTTGTGGCGCGGACACGGGTAGCCCTTGTTCCGTTCGAACACGAAGGGTGGCCAGTTCTCGGCCTGATCGCGCATCAGTCGGTCGCGACTCACCTTCGCGACAATCGAAGCCGCTGCGATCGAGAGGCACTTGGCGTCCCCCTTCACGATCGTCGTCGTGTTGCCGCCGCCCACGAAGTCCCACGGACCGTCCACCAGCACGCGGTCTGCAACGACTCCGAGTGAGTCCAGCGCCCGGCGGGCGGCCAGCCGTTGTGCTTCGGACATGCCGAGTGCATCGCATTCGTCGTGGTCCACATGGCCGACTCCGACGGCATCACACCAGTCCTTGACCCGCTCGAAGAGCTGCTCCCGGCGAGCTTCGGTCAACTGTTTTGAATCGCGCACGCCGTTGACGCGCCTGTCCTTGGGCAACACGACCGCCGCGATCGTTAGAGGGCCGGCCCAGGCACCCCGGCCCACTTCGTCAAGTCCCGCCACCACTTCCTCGCCGCGATCCCAGCATTCGCGCTCGAATGCGAGCGTCGGACCGCGTCGGCGTGCCATGGCCGCGACCCTACCCGTGGCTACACAGTCCCCGGCGCGACGGGGACATCGCTTGCGAACCGGACATGACTTCTCTGCTCAAGGTCGGATGCCACAACTGCCGATGCAGCTCTTTCGGCCGCGCACCCAGGAGGACGAATTGAGCGATGCAGCAGACGACCCGGGGCACGGCTTGGCGACGGATCCGGTGGTTGGCACCGAAGTCGAGGTGCACGTTGGCTACACCGACACGTGGGAACGGGGCTTCTCGGTGGCGGAGTCGCTGCCGGAGGGCCTGCGCCTGAGACGCCGATCGGACCTCCAGGTACTGCCGGTGGTGTTCGGTGCCGACAGGGTCCGACTCGTTCGCAACTGACTCGGTCGGGGGCATGTGCCCCATGACCACCACTCGTTCTGCCCGGCACTGCAAGACTGGCCCGATGGCGGACACAGCTGCTGGATCGACACCGGACCCCGATGCAGCTCCGTCAGGCTCCGACCGCACCGGTGCTGACGGCGCCGATCCGGATCCCGCCGCGGCCGACGCGCTGGTTGCGGCCGCCATCCTCACCGACGGCGGACGCCAGGATCCCTATCCCCTGTATGCGCAGATGCGCAACGGGCCACGCCGCTGGCGAAGCTCTTTCGGAAGCCACGTGCTTTCGACCTACGGCGACTGCCTGGACGTCCTGCGCCACCCGAAACTAGGCCGCCCCGAAAGCGACATGCCTTTGAGCGGTGGGGTCTCGGGAGCCCGAGAACGTCGAAACGACGAGGATTCAAACGTGATGCTCTTCCTGAACCCGCCGGACCACACGCGTATCCGTGGTTTAGTCAGCCGGGCATTCACTCCCCGTCGG
>JBPCTP010000247.1:0-2723 GCA_051011615.1 Microthrixaceae bacterium
CCGTCTCGATGGCCTTCATCCGTGCCCCCCATCGCTGACCCACGGGCTGGAACTCGATCGTGCGGGTGTCCTCTGAGTCTCCGTAGCCAAGGCGCACTTCCAGGTAGTCGTGAGGGAGCACAGGAGCGATCGTGTCACCCCACTCGATCAACACGACGGCATCGTCATCGAGGAGTTCGGCCAGCCCGAGCTCGAGCGCTTCGTTCACATGGGTGAGTCGATAGACATCGAGGTGGTGGAGGTCGAGCCGACCCGAGTAGCTCTGCACGAGCGCGAACGTGGGGCTGGTGATCGTGTCGTGGATGCCCAGCCCCACCCCGATGCCCTGGGCGAAGGCCGTCTTTCCTGCGCCCAGTCCGCCGACGAGCACCATCACGTCGCCGGGGCGCACGAGTTCTCCGAGCGCAGCCGCGAGCCCACGGGTCTGCTCCACACCCTCGCTGGAAGCCGTGAGCGGCGTGCTCAACTCGCCACCACCGAAGCGTCGGTCAGCTCGATGAGACCACCGGAGGCGGCCGCCTTCGCTCGAACGAGATCTGCGCGCACGTCGGACATCGCGCTGCCTCCCCCGCGCAGCACCGCCGCGGGATGCAGGGTCGGTACCAACACACGGTCGCCCCAGCGATATGCGCGACCGCGGATCCTGGTGATGCCGGTCTTGGTGTCGAGGAGCAACTTCGATGCGAAGTTGCCGAGCGTCACCACCACCGCTGGATCTATCAACTCGATCTGTTGCTCCAGATACGGCCGACACGCCGCGATCTCATCGGGCTTGGGGTCGCGGTTCTCGGGCGGACGGCACTTCACGACGTTCGCGATGTAGGCCGTCTCGCGGGTGAGTCCCATCTCCTCAGCCATCAGGCGGTCGAGCAGCTTGCCCGAACGGCCGACGAATGGCAGGCCCTGGCGGTCTTCCTCGGCTCCTGGGCCCTCCCCGACGAACATCAGATCGGCCGCGGGATCGCCCATGCCGAAGACCACCTGGGAACGGCTCTCGCACAAACGACAAGCGGTACAACCCAGGGCTGTGGATCTGAGCTGCTCGAATGCCGCGCTGCCCGGCGGTGATTGTTCGGGGGTGGCGGCGCGGTCGTCGCTGCGTCGCTCGGCCATGGCGTCGAGTGTATCGACGCCTGCGGCCGCTACACGCCCGCTCCAGCTGAACGGATCGCCTCCTCGACCACCTGCACCGCCATCCATCGCATGCGGTCCTGGGGAGCCTCCACTTCACCGGTCGCGATCGCCACGAACGCATCACCATCCACCGACGCATGCGGCGGTGAAATCGCTCGCGCAAGACCGTCATGGGCTCCCCGTGCGGCATGCATGCACCCCATCTTCGAGGCCGCGGCGTTGGTTGCCACCACACCGATAGTGGTGTTCGCCACGCGCGATCCACCGAACGATGTTTCGTCGCCACCATCGGATTCGTCGGCCGACGAGGCGTCCGGAATCTCGGGGGCGGGCAACGAAGCCTCGGGTGATCCGACGATGTCGCCCCAGGCGTTCACGGCCACAAGGCAAGCGACGATCAGGTCCCCATCGCGTGCAACGGAACCCACGAGCCCCGCCGGCCGGGTCAGCTCCGTGCCGCGCCATTTGGAAACTGTTGCACCAGTTCCTGCTCCCACCAGTCCGACCTCGGTGTCCTCACCCGCGTTCGAATCCAGCGCACGGGTCGCAGCGACGGCCCCGTCGGCGGCAGTCGGGCGCACGGTCGCATCACCGACGGGCAGATCGAACAGGCTCATTCCGACCACTATCGGCACGTTCGCCCACTGCGTCGGAAACCCGCGTCCCCGCTCGTCGAGCACATCCATCACCCCGGCGCCGGCAGCCAGGCCGAACGCCGAGCCACCCGAGAGAACCACCGCGTCGATCGACTGCACGCTCGCGCTCGGATCGAGAAGCGCGAACTCGCGGGTGGCGGGGGCACTTCCCCGAACCTCGCCGGAGGCGGTGAAGGGTTCATCTGCCAAAACCACCGTGCAACCGGTGCGAGCCGCGGAATCGCTGTGATGGCCGACCTTGATGCCGGGTACCTGCGTGATCAAGACGACTCCTCTGCATTGCCCGCTCACGGGCGGCCGGCCGAGGCGAACTCAGAGCATGTCCTCGACAGCCGAATCGTATTCGGCTGCGACACACGGCCAGTCGAACCTGGCGAGACGCCGCCTGCATGGCTCGGTGACCGCCCGGTGGTGGTCCAGGTCGGTCAGGACTTCGCGCAACCGTGTCGTAAGGCGACCTTCCGCGTACCGCAGCGCCGGGTCGTCGATCGTTTCGGGAAAGGACATCGCGTCGGGCACCGCCGGCACACAGCCTGCTGCAACGGCTTCGACAACCGAGATGCCGAAGTTCTCCTGGAGCGGACACGCGACCACCACATCGGCGCGCACCAGCAGGCGGCGATAGTCCTCCGGCGCCAGCCAGCCTTTCCACACGATGCGATCCGCGATGGGTTCCAGGAGTGCGTCACCACGGTGCGGGTCGTGGTGGTCGTCCTGACCCGCGACCACCACCCCGAACTCGATTCCTTCAGCGGCAAGAGTTCGCAACGACATCACGGCGCGTTCGAGGCCCTTGTCGTGGGACCACCGGTGGTTCCACAACACCAGAGGTGCGCTCGAAGCACGCCGTGTTGCTGAAGTACCCGACGTTGCCGAAGTCCCCGATGTTGCTGAAGCGCCAGGTCGGTCTGCAGCACCCTGTGTGGCTGCAGC
>JBPCTP010000248.1:0-3286 GCA_051011615.1 Microthrixaceae bacterium
GGGCAGCGGCGGGCGTCGTGGTGGCGGGCGTTGTGGCCGGGGCACTCGAGGCTGCCGCGTCGCCGGCGGGCGCGTCGCCTGCAGCGTCGTCGCCCTTGCCGATCGCGGAGCGCCGCTCGCGCGACCGCTTCAGGAGATGTTCGGGGATCTCGGTCACTTTCGAGATGATAGATGGCCAGCGGCGCGAACTGGGAATCTACGCGCATCGATCGGAGTGCACTTACGCACAACCTGGCGCGCTCGCACGACTTGCGTGCCAGACTTCGCACATCTTGCTCCGACGACTACAGTTCGCTGGCGAATGTCCCGGTCCCACCGTGGCACTCCGGTTCCCGGGGTGTCACGATGTTCCGGGTCGTCAGAAGACCGCTCCACCACGACAGGAATCAACGCTCACATGATCGCAATCGCCCCACTCGAGTGGCCAGGGATGAACCAGGCCTTCCTGGCGTCGCTGATTGCGACGTTGGTGTTGTCGCTCGCGATCATCCCTTACGGCAAGCGCCGCCCGGTCGATGCGCCGTTCTCGTGGGGCGAGGCAATGCTCGGCTCGACCTACCTCTTCGGCGTGTTGTTCCTCGCGTTCGGCATCCTGCCGCACCAGTGGATCGACCACGCCGACAAGGACCTCGGCTGGTCGAAGGACAAGATCATCTACGGCCCGTTCGACATCTTGAAGCCCCAGTCGGCCGGTGGCTGGAACCCGATCACGCTCCAATACGAGGCCGTGCGCGACATCGTCGCGGTGCTGATCCACGCGGTGCTGTTCGGTCTGTACATCTACCTCGCGGTGTGGTGGCAGAAGCGCGGCGACGTCAAGCCGAAGGAACTCCCCACGTCCACCTACGGCCGTCCGTTGGTCAAGAAGGCCTGACATGGCGAGGACTGATGCCAACCCCCCGATGATGCCGTACACCGACGAGTACACGTTGGTGGAGGTCGACGCGGACTACCTGTCGAAGGCTGTCAAGCCGAAGCAGTTCATCCACATCGATCAGAGCGAGTGCATCTCGTGCGAGGGCTGCGTCGACATCTGCCCCTGGAAGTGCATCCACATGGTGTCGACCTCGGCGGTCGTCGAGGCCGACGGCACCGAGCAGCCCGGAACCGATCCATCGGATGCGTTCATGTTCACCATCGACGACGACATCTGCACCCGGTGTGCGCTGTGCGTCGATCGCTGCCCCACCGGGGTCATCATTCTCGGCAAGGCGGGCACCGCCACGGCCGCAGGAAACTCCCACGTCCGCACCAACAACCATGGCTACGGCTATGGCATGAGGCTCTGAGAACTATGGACACAAGCACCGTACGAGCGAGCGCACCGCCAGTGAGCGAGCGCCCAGACGCGGCCTCCGAGGCCGGGGAACGCTGAAATGGCGACAAACATCGACGACAATCCGCGCCCGACCGTGAAGGACCGGGTGAACACCGCGGTCAGCGACGTCCAGGGCAGCCAGGCCTGGAGCTCGATCTTCCGGCCGGGTTCGATCTTCCGCAAGGGCTACACGGACAGCCCTCGCAACCGCAGCTACGTCATCATGAACTCGGTGCTCTATCACTTGCACCCGGTCAAGGTGAAGCGTCACGCCGTCAAGGTCAGCTACACGCTGTGCCTCGGTGGGCTGAGCTTCTTCCTGTTCATCCTGCTGACGGTGACCGGCATCTTCTTGATGTTCTTCTATCGGCCCGAAGCGACCGCTGCGTGGAACGACATCCAGAACCTGCAGACCTCGGTCACGTTCGGGTTGCTGGTCAGGAACATGCACAGATGGGGTGCGCACCTCATGGTGCTCACCGTGTTCTTGCACATGGCCCGTGTCTTCTATCACGGCGCCTACAAGCCACCGCGCGAGTTCAACTGGGTGATCGGCGTGATCCTGCTCACGCTGACACTGCTGCTGTCGTTCACCGGCTACCTCTTGCCGTGGGACCAACTGGCGTTGTGGGCCGTCACGGTGGGCACCAACATGATGGGCTACACCCCGGTGTTCGGTGCGGAGGTCCGGTTCGTCTTGCTCGGCGGTGCCGAGATCGGCTCCGAAACCCTCCTTCGATGGTATGTCCTGCACGTGTTGTTCCTGCCGTTCGTGATCGTGATCTTCATGGCGATCCACTTCTGGCGTGTCCGTAAGGACGGCGGAATTTCGGGTCCGTTGTGATTCGCCCTGTTGACTGGAGCATGAGGTAATCCCATGACAGAGATTCCAGAGCACCTCCTCAAGCGGGCGCAGCCCGCCCGCGACAAGTCGACCGAAGCAACCGCGCCCGAACCGGCGGCCGAAGCAGCCGCACCGGCGGACTCGCGCATTCCCGAAGCACTCCTGCAGCGCAGCAAGGCGGCCAAGGCCGCCAAGGCCGGTGGCGGCGCCGACGAGGCCCCCGCTGCCGGTGGTGCCGTGGCCGTGGCCGACAAGGTCGGTGCGGTCGTCGCCCCTCCCGCAGGCGATGGCGGCGTTCCGGTCGGGGCCGGCCCCGGCGGGCACACCCAACGCCTGCTCACCGTCGTCAAGTCGGGTTCGATCCAGGACGTGAAGGCAACGCCCGTCGACAAGGTCCACACCTGGCCGCACCTCCTCGCTGCCGAGTTCGTTTCGGCGCTGGCGATGACGCTGTTCGTGTTCATCTTCTCGGTGTTCGTGCACGCCCCGTTGTTGCAGCTCGCCAACACCAACCAGACGCCGAACCCGTCGAAGGCGCCGTGGTACTTCCTGGGCCTGCAGGAGTTGCTGACCTACTTCCACCCGATGGTGGCGGGTGTCACGCTGCCTGGTGTGGGCCTGATCGCTCTGGTGCTGGCACCGTATTTGGATCGCAACCCCTCGAACAAGCCCGAGGACCGCAAGTTCATGACCGGTCTGATGACCGTGCATCTCATGTTCTGGGCAGTGCTCGTGCTGATCGGTTCGTTCTTCCGAGGTCCCGGCTTCAACTTCGTCCTACCGTGGGTCGAAGGCCTGTTCTTCGAACTGTGAGATTGCGAAAGGAGACCCCCCAGTCATGAGTACTGCAGCAATCATCGCCATCGCTCTCGGAGTCGTCGTCGTGCTCGGCGCGATCTCGTTCTTCACGCTCGCTCGCCGCAGCGACGTCCGAGGTGCCGGAGCCCTCTCGGGCGAAACGATGCAACGCGACAAGTCGGCTCGAAAGAGCGCCGAGCCCGCCGCCACCCAGATCACCGCGTCCGATGTCGAAGCAGCCGGGCTCGCATCTCGCAAGCCCTCGACCGACGTTGCGGTCCGCGCCGAGACCCAGGTCGTCACGTGGACGCCGCCGGACCCCGAGG
>JBPCTP010000249.1:0-3482 GCA_051011615.1 Microthrixaceae bacterium
GCCCGGTCCGGCGCCTCTGCAACCGCTTTCGCTCCGAAGCGAATGCTGCGTCCACCTGGAACTGGGCGAACGAGCGACTCAGCACCGAGCGCGCCTCTTCGGGCGCGTAGTGCTCCAAGAGGTTCACCGCCATGTTGTAGGTCGGACGAAACACTGATGTGAGCGGGAACTCGCGGCTCGCAGCCAGCTCTGCCACCGGAGCGAAGGCCATGAACGGCGACCAGAGGACCACGGCGGTGCCGTGATCGTCGATGCCCCGCCTGCCGGCGCGGCCGGTGAGCTGCGTGAACTGCGCCGCGGTCAGCATGTCGTGGCCATCTCCGGTGAACTTGGTGAGTCGCTCGATCACGACACTTCGCGCCGGCATGTTGATGCCGAGCGCCAGTGTCTCGGTGGCGAACACGACTTTCGTCAGGCCCGCAACGAAGCACTCCTCGACTGCCTCGCGAAACGCCGGCACCATTCCGGCGTGGTGTGATGCGATGCCACGCTCGAGTGCTTCGGCAAAGCGTGCGTACTCGAGTACCGCAAGGTCTTCATCAGCCAGCGCCGCGACATGGTTCTCGACGATGGAGCGCACCTGGGCCGCCTCTTCCGCGCTCGTCAGCCGCACACCGGCGTCGAGCACTGCCGAGGCGGCTTCGGTGCAACCGGCGCGCGAAAAGATGAAGTAGATCGAAGGCAGGAGATCCTCGGCGCCCAGGCGGTCCACGACGTCAAGGCGCCTCGGCGTGCGAAAGCGCCGTCTCTGGGATCCGTTGCGACGGCCACCCTGTTGTTGACCGGCACGGTCGCCGTCGAACCGCTGGCCCCTCGGATTGGGCTTTCCCTCCACGAGCAACGGTACGAGATGCCCGTCGCTCTCGTAGCGGTCCCCAACGAACATGACCGAGGTCAGTTCCACCGGCCGCTGATGCTCGGTCACGGTCGTCGTCGGACCGCGTAGCGCCTCGATCCAGGCACCCAGCTGGTCCGAGTTCGAAACCGTGGCCGAAAGGCATGCGAAGCGCACCTGTGCGGGCGTGTGGATCAGTACCTCCTCCCACACGGGCCCTCGGTAGCTGTCGGCAAGGAAATGCACTTCGTCGAGTACGACCCACCTCAGGCCTTCCAGCGCCGCCGAGCGGGAGTACACCATGTTGCGCAGCACCTCGGTGGTCATGACCACGACCGAGGCGTCACCGTTTATCGAGTGGTCCCCAGTGAGAAGGCCCACCTGATCGTCGCCCAGAACCGCGCGGAGGTCGTTGTACTTCTGGTTGGACAGGGCCTTGATGGGTGCCGTGTAGAACACGCGCCCACCTGAATCCAGGGCATCCGCCACAGCCATTTCCCCGACGACCGTCTTGCCCGCACCTGTGGGAGCACAGACGAGGACGTTGTGTCCTGAGCGCAATGCCTGCCCGGCCTGGAGCTGGAAGCGGTCCAGGGCGAAATCGTGGGTGAAGGCGTTCGTCAGGACTCGGCCTTGTCGTCGCTCGAGCCCGAGGCCTCCGCCTTGGCGTCGCGCCCGTCCGACGCCTGGCCGGCGTCGCCATCCTCGTCGGTGCGTTTGTTCTTGCGTCTCAACCAGAGTCGCCCGATCAGAACACTCACCTCGAAGAGCAGGTACATCGGAATGGCGAGCGCGAACAGGGAGAAGGGGTCGCCCGAGGGCGTGATACCAGCCGCGAGGATCACTATTCCGAGCGCCACCTGGCGCCTCCAGGAGGCAAGCTTCTGGGGCGTGACGATGCCCACCATTTGCACGGCAACCATCACCACCGGGAACTGAAACCCGACTCCGAAGGCGACCATCATGAAGAGGGCGAGGCGGGTGAAGTTACCGATGCCCGCGCGTACTTCAACCTCGGTTCCGGCGATTCCGATCAGGAACTCGGTCGCCCTGCTGAGCGTGAAATATGCGATTCCCGCCCCGGCAGCGAAAAGTGCCATCCCAGCCCCCACGAAGGCAAACGCGTAGCGCCGCTCCTTCTTGTAGAGCCCCGGCGCGATGAAACGCCACAGTTGCCACAGGATGATCGGCATCGAAAGAATCACCGCACCCCAACCGGCGATTCGTATTCGCAACGAGAACGGTTCCAGAACGTCGGTCTCAAGGAACCTGCAGGTCGCCTCCGGATCGAGTGATTGCTGGGCCGTGCAATACGGCTGGTTGAGGAAGTCGACGAGCCAGGGGTAGGCGAACCAGGCCGGGATGAGCGCTACGAGGATCGCGCCAAGGCAGATGAACATCCGTTTGCGCAACTCCCGGAGGTGGTCCCCGAGCGCCATGTTGGAGGGATCACGCTCGGCGCCCTTGAGGAATCTGCTGCTCACGACTTCTCGGCCGGATCCTCGGTCGAATCCCCGCCTTTTTGCGCCTCGTCCGCTGGGGCGGTCGACCCACCCTCATCGGCTTTGGGGGAGCTGGAATCCGATCCCTGCAGATCCGAACCCGTCGCTTCGGATTCCTGCACCTCCGATGAGGAGACATCGGTGTTCGCTGTCTCCGCCGGCAACGAGTCCGCGTCTTCAGGATCGACTGTTGCATTGGCCGCGGTCCCGGCCGTGTCCTGTTCGGCCGCGGTCTTCTGACGTTCTTCTGCTTCTGCCTCGAGGGCGTATTCGGTGATCTTCTGTCGTGGGCGCGCAGCGAACTCACCGAGTTCCTTGATCGGCTGCATGGCCGGGTCGTTGATCACGTCGGCCATGTCACCCGAGAGGTTCGAAGTGAACTTCTTCGCGTTGTGAAGCAGGCGGCCTGCACCGCGTGCCATCTCAGGGATGCGGTCGGGCCCGAGTATCACGAGCGCCAGAAAGGCGATGACGACGATCTCGCCGGCACCTATGTTCTCGACGATCAAGCCGAACTGGGCGGCCGGGAGCATCCAGCCATCGTACCGCCGGCCGCGATCGCTCCCCCATCGCTGCCAGGACGCGCCACTGCCCCGGAACAACTCCGGGGCAGTGTGGATCGATCTTGCCGGGTCAGTTCGCCCATGCGCGCCCAGCAGGGCGCCTGGTCAACGTTCGGTCATCGAGGCGACTGTCGTGAACCAGTCCGGCGTGGCGAGCAGGTCGTGGAAATCGAGAACGTCGTCGTGGCTGATCGTCGAGCCGTACCGAGGTTCTTCAAGTTCGGCAGGTAGGTTCCATTCGGTGCAGTTCACTCCTGCGGCCAACAGCACATCGACCACGTGTGACTCAGCGCTGCGCACCTCGATCATCCGGCAGACAGGGCACCGGAACAGGTAGGTGGCTGCCTGGTTGTCCTTGCAGACGCGAACCCTCAGGTCGCGCGACCGGAGCTCAACGTCTCCGCAGTCGCTGCATGTTGCACGGATCAGTGCCATCTGTGGCCTCCTGTTGCGTTCCCATTACCTTTCGGCCGCCAAGCGGTCCGGGTTGACCTTTCTCATGAGAATTGGTCCGAAGCGGCATCCGAGCGGGCGAAACCGGCAACGGTGCACTCCTCGGCGCAGACCCACGCTGCACAATGG
>JBPCTP010000250.1:0-9336 GCA_051011615.1 Microthrixaceae bacterium
ACCCCGGCGGAAGAAGGCGGCGGCGGAAAGGTGTTCATGGCACGCGAAGGCGCCCTCGATGGCCTGAGCGCCGCGATGATGGTCCACCCGGCGGACCAGGACCTCGCCACCATGGATGTGATCGCCAACCAGCAGGTGATGGTGGAATACCACGGCCGGGCATCGCACGCAGCCGCTGCTCCGCACCAGGGGATCAATGCACTGGACGCCGCCGTGATCGGCTACACGGCCATCGCCGCGCTACGCCAGCACATAAAGGCCACCGAGAGACTCCACGGTGTCTTCCTCGACGGGGGCGACAAACCGAACATCGTTCCCAGCCATGCCTCGATGCACTGGTACGTGCGGGCGGCGAACATGGATGACCTCGAATTGCTCAAGACCCGCGTGTTGGCTGCGTTGCAGGCCGGCGCTCTGGCGACCGGAGCGGAGATGACCTACGAGTGGCAGGATCCGCCATATGCCGACATGGTCACCGACGACTCACTGATCGAGCTCTACTGCGCCAATGCCGAACAGATCGGCCGCAGCGTTGCGCTGCGCACCGAGAGTCCCGTCATGGGCAGCACCGACATGGGAAACGTGAGCCATGACGTACCTTCCATCCATCCGATGATCGCGGTAGCGCCCCCCGGCGTGGCGATCCACACCCCCGATTTCGCCGGCTTTGCACGAGGACCGGAGGGCGACTCAGCCGTCGTTGATGGCGCCAAGGCGCTTGCATGCACCGTCATCGACACCTGGGCCCTGCACCGGCAATAGGCTGTCGCCCGTGACTACGGCCCCGGCTCCGGCCAACTACGCCTCCGAGACATTCACCGACAGCGAACGAGAGGTACTCAGGCCGTACTTCAGCAATCTTGACGGCCCAGTCTTCGCCCTCGTGAACCTGCCCGAAGTGGTCAAGGGCGCGCTCTTCGCAAGGTATTCGCGTTCGTCGAAGTCGCTTCGGCGGTTGTTCCTCGACGAGTTCGTCGGCGAGTTGGACACCACCGGCGACGTAACGGTGGATGCGACGATCGGCCTCGAGCGTGCCGAGGCACTCTATGACCGCGTGTTCTTCGAGTACGGCGACGACAGCGTGGCGCAGCTGGGTGGGGTGCACCTGGCGTGTGAGCAGGCCTCGAACGTGCTCACGAAGGTGCTCGAGTGGGGTCGACTCATGTCGTACCTCGAGCAGTCGACCCGCTACATCCCCTACGACGAACGCCTGGCCGGCAGGTACCGCTACCACCGAGATCCCGACATCCTGGCTTCCAACCTCGGCGCTCGCTACGTCGCCGAGATGGACTCGATCTTCGAGACCTACAGCGAGATCGTCGCCGGCATGACCGAACACTTCCGGGCGCTGCACCCCAAGGGCGACGGCGACTCGGACTTCGTGCACCGCCAGGCGGTGAGGGCCAAGGCCTTCGATGCAGCCCGCGGCCTGTTGCCGGCAGCTGCACTTTCGAACGTTGGCATCTATGGCACCGGTCAGGCCTACGAGGCTCTCCTGCTGCGCATGCGGGCCCACCCGCTCGCAGAGGCCCGCACGTACTCCGACATGATGCTCACCGAGCTGCGGAAGGTGATCCCCAGTTTCCTCAAGCGCGTCGACCTGCCCGACCGTGGCATCGAGGCTTCCGCCTACCTGGAACACAACCGAAAGGCCATGGAGGCGGCGGCATACGAGGTGCTGGGAGAGGACAACGTCGCGTCGCCCCACGGCTCACATGTCGAGCTGGTCGATTTCGACCCGGAGGGTGAGCTCAAGGTCGTCGCAGCGATGCTCTATCCGTACACGGACCTGCCGGAGTCCTCGGTGCTCGATCGGGTGCGGACGATGTCGGTGCAGGACAGATTGTCGGTGATGCACAGCTACGTGGGCGAGCGGCGCAACAGGCGCCACCGCCCTGGGCGAGCACTTGAGCGCACCGACTACCGCTTCGACGTGCTCTCGGACTACGGGGCCTTCAGGGACCTGCAGCGCCACCGGATCGCGACCATCGAGTGGCAGTCGCTGGGCCCCAGCCACGGTTTCGTGCGCCCCGCGTCGATCGACGAGGCCGGCTTCACAGACACCTTTGACGATGCGATGGCCACCTCGGAGTCACTCTGGGGTGCCCTGGCAGAACAATTCCCCGAGCGGGCCTCCTATGCCGTCGCTCTGGCGCACAGGTTGCGTTACGTGATGCAGTTCAACGCCCGCGAGGCCATCCACCTGCTCGAACTGCGCTCCTCGGTGCAGGGCCATCCCAGCTATCGGGCGGTGGCACAGCGGATGCACCGCCTCATCGAGGAAGAGGCCGGACACCGGGCAATCGCGGAGATGATGCGCTTCGTGGACCACTCGGGGGAAGCCGAATTGGAGCGGATCGGGTCGGAGCGAGTCGCCGAGGAACGCCGCAACACCAGCGCCGATTCCTGAGAACCGGCGCTCTTGAGAAGTTTTTGGGCTTCGGGTGGACACGACCCACCCCAAGGGTGTCTATGATGCGCCGGTTCCGGGCCCACTGATGCCCGGCAGCCATACGACCCGGCGAAGCCGGTGACCACGGCCACGACGACGCCGTGAGCGCACTGGTGGCCTCGGGAGAACGGAAACGATGAACGACAAGGTCGACGAACTCGAAGAGGATCCAGAGGACCTCGACGAAGAACTTGATGAGGAAGAACTCGATGACGAGGAGCTCGACGACGAGCTGCTCGATGAGGATGCTCTCGACGAGGATGCAGAGGAAGCCGCGCCCAAGGCGGAAGCCACCGAAGAAGAGGACGACGAGGACGAGGACGACGTCCCCGCGGCCCGCAAGCGGCCCGGCACGCCGGAGGAAGACGATGACGAGGCCGATCCGGACGACGTGGAAGCCGACCTCGACAGCATCCTCAAGGACAAGATGGCGTCATCGGACGATGACGACGAGGAAGAGGAAGAGGTCCCGGACACACCGGCGGAAGCCGGGGAGCGAGTCGCAGCCAAGGGCGCTGACGAGTTCACGTGCAACACCTGTTTCTTGATCGTGCACCCGCGGCAGTTCGGCCGCGCTGGCAGTCTCCATTGCCCTGAGGGGTACGATCCATGTCCCTCCATCAAGAAGGTGGAAGCCATGTTCAAGAAGGCCAAGAAGGGCTGACCGGGCCACAGCAGCGGTCCGGGCGGGAGACGGGATCCGAACGATGCCAGACATGCCAGCCGGCGACGAAAGCCACACGGAGCACCAGCACCCACCGCTGGTGGCTGACATCCTCGGCATCCTGCCGAAGCTGATCGACCGGACCTCCGCACAGCTCCAGTTCTCCCAGACCCTGCTCTCGATGCTTCCCTGCACCAGGAGTCAGGCATCCGGCCGCGAGCTCGATGATGCCGACATCCCGAGCCATGAGGCCCCCCAGCCCACCGATGTCCTGACCCTTCTCGAAGATGACGACGAGACAACTGAGGCAGATGAGCCTGATCCGCTGACACCCGGCGCTGCGGCGAAGGCGCCCGACGACGCTGGTGCCGAGACCAATGGGAACTCACCGCTGGCCGGGCAACCCGTGCCTGCCATGGACGATCTCGCCATTCCCGAGTACGACAGTTTGGCGGCCTCCCAGGTTGTTCCGCGCCTGACGACCCTGGCGGCCGAGGAGCTCGAGGCCATCGGCTCCTACGAGGCTGCCAACCGGGCCCGGCGAACCATCCTGAATCGAGTCACCGCGTTGCTGGCAGGCTGATCCGATGCATCCCCCCACCGACTCCGCGGCTGGTGGGTCTCCGGAGCCGCACAGGATCGAGACCGAAGAGGCGACCGCAGCGGACGTGTCCGAGCTTGCACGCATGCACCAGTCGGCAAAGCGCCTCACGTCTGCCATTCCCAAGGCCGGTCCGCTGGTCGAGGAACTGTCGAGGGGCGACGATGCGGAGTCGGTCGTCGAGAGCTTCTCTGCCGGGCTGGCAGACGAGGGCGTCACAGTGTTGGTCGGCTACCTGGGCGAGGTCGCAGTGGGTTACGGCGTGCTCACTGCCAACGGTTCGCGCGGGCGAATCGACGAGCTGTGGGTGGAACCTGATGCCCGGCGCATCGGTGTTGGGACGGCCCTGCTGCACGCCCTGAGGGAGCTTGCCGCGGCGGCGCAGATGAGTGGCATCGACTCCGTTGCGCTCCCCGGCGACAGGGACACGAAGAACTTCTTCGAAGACCATGCCATGGTGGCCCGGGCCATAATTGTCGGTACCTCGGAGTTGTGAACGAGGCACCTGCCACCTGTGTTGGGGCGATTGCAACCCGTACCAACGAGTTGTTGATGGTGCGCCGCGGAACACGGCCCGGCCTGGGTCGTTGGTCGCTTCCCGGCGGGAGAGTCGAGCGCGGCGAGACCTTGGCCGAGGCCGTTGTACGGGAGCTTGAGGAGGAGACCGGACTCGTTGCAGTGTGCGGCCCGCTCGTGGGCTGGACAGAGATCATCGATGACGACCACCACTTCGTCGTGCTGGACTTCGAGGTGACGGTCCTGGGCGCGCAGGAACCAACCGCTGGCGATGATGCACTCGAGGCCACCTGGATACCCGTGTGGACGGTTCCGGAGCTGGACCTGGTGGATGGTTTGGCCGAGTTCCTCTCGGATCACGGCATCATCGAGACCCTTGCCTGAGTCAGCGACCCTTCCATTCGGGGTCGCGCTTTTCGATGAACGCCGTGAGGCCCTCGTTGAAGTCCTCGGTGCCGAACATCTTCATGATGCCGTCGCCGCTCATCTTCCAGCCGATCTCGTCCGGTTCGTCGGTGGCCTCGATCATGATCTTGCGACTCTCGGCAACAGCGAGGGGAGCGTTCTTGCAGATCTCTCCGGCAAGCTCCTTGGCCACGGCCAGGGCCTCGCCTTCCTCGGCGAGGCGGTTGACCAGCCCGAAGTGATGCGCCCGTTCCGCTGAGAAGTCGAGACTTCCCGTGAGGGCGAGTTCCATGGCGATGTTGCGGGGCAGCTTTCGGGGGAGACGGAACAGACCACCCGCCGCAGCGACGAGGTTTCGCTTCACCTCGGGAATCCCGAACTTAGCTGTCTTCGAGGCGACCACCATGTCGCAGGCGAGCACCAGTTCGGTGCCACCGGCGAGTGCGGGGCCGTCCACTGCAGCGATGATCGGCTTGGTCCGCTCCCGCGTGACGAAGCCACCGAAGCCGCCCTTTGCGGTCTGCATCCCACCCGGGTCGGTGTTCATCGCCTTGAGATCGGCACCGGCACAGAAGATGTAGCCCTTCTCGGTCTTGGCGCCGGTGAGCACGCCCACCCACACCTCCGGATCTTCTTCGATCTGGTCGATGGCTGATTCGATACCGTTCGCGACGTCGGCGTTCACGGCGTTGCGCGCGTCCGGTCGGTTGATCGTGATGATCCCGATGTTTCCCTGCTTGTCGTACTCAACAGTCATGGCAGCAGAATCTACGCAGACTTGACCGACCGGTCTAGTTCAACCGTTGTCGGGAGCGGCCGGGACTTGGCCTACGGTGCGGGCATGGCTGTGAAACACCCCCCGGAGATCGTCATCTTCGACTTCGATGGCACTCTGGTGGATTCAGATGAGGCGTTGCTCGAACCCTTCGAGACCCTCGGCGTGGACCGCTCCGACGTCGTCATGGGATCTGCAGTCGCCGAAGAGTGCGATCGCCTGGGAATACCCATGGACGACTACGTGACTGCCTACGACACCGAGGTGGTGAATCCCTACGCCGGTGTCTCGGCGATGCTGGAGGATTTGCCGCGATGGGCCGTGCTCTCCAACAAACACCCGGATTCTGCTGTCGCCGAGATCTCGCGGCTTCAGTGGGAGCCGGAGTTGCTCATGTGTGCCGACGCGTTCGGGTGGGCACACAAGTCCCTGGTTCCGATGTTGGAGGTGTTGGGACTGGCGCCGCGAGACGTGGCGATGGTCGGTGACAGCGAGGGGGACCTCCGATGTGCGGAGGAAGTCGACTGCCGATTCCTTTGGGCCGGTTGGAACGAACGGGTGCAGCAACGCCGCCCGGATGGCGAAGTGATCGCTACCCCGGCGGAGTTGCCCTCAGCTCTCGGTCTGGTCTGAGTCAGCCTCGGCGGGCTCTGCACCGTCGTCTTCCGGCGTCTCCGAGTCGGTTGCCTTGAGGCCCTCCGGCTCGGATGCTTTGGCTTCGTCCAACCCGTCGGTGTCGGCCGAGACGGGCGCATCCGGGTCTGGCGCGTCCGAGTCGACGACTTCCGGTTCGGCTGGCTTGTCGGACTCATCCGCCTTGTCAGCGCTGTCGGAATCCTCGGCACTCGGTGCAGCATCGTCGGTCTTGGGCCGCGCCCCGGGAGCGTTGCTGAAGTCCTTGGCCTTGTCCTTCTTCTTGTGGTCCCTCTTGTGGTCCCTCTTGTTGGCCTTCGAATCGTCCTTGGGACGCTTCGCGTTGTCTGCGCCCCTGGTCTCCCTGCCGTCCTTGGAGTCCCTGCCGCCCTTCGCACCCTTGTCTGAAGATCGGTTCCGCTTGCGGCGCTTGCGTGCGGCTCCCGCTTCCTTCGGATCGACGCCGAACAGCTCAGCGATTGCCGGGGCCTTGTCGGCGATGCGCTTGGCAGCCTCCACGAGCTCCTCACTGGGATTCTCGGGCTTTCCGGCGGGAGTCACCTTGGTACGCACCGGAGAGAAGCTGAGAGCGTCGAGGGCTGCTGCGTAGAGTTCCTGCTTGGTGCGGTCCGTCAGTCCCTTGGACACGTCATCGATGAGCCGCTGCTGGAGGGCCGGCGGCAGGGGAGTACCGGCCTTGGGGGGCCTCGAGGAGAGCCTGAGGGCTCTCACGAAGCGGCCAGCGTCGAGGTTGGCCTCCATGTCGGAGATCCAGTTGCGGTGCTCTTCCTCGACCCTGCGGGTGAGCCCGGACGCGAGTTCGTCGCGCAATGCGCGCGCCTCGTCGGTGCGGGCGCCCGGGTCTGCTGCGACCACAACCGAGCGCAGGTCGCGGATGTCGAGCTCGTCGAGGTCCACCTTCGCCGCCTCTGCACGGTCGAGCCATTCGGCCTCGCGGAGTTTGGACACCATGGCCTCTGCCATGGCAACCACCTGGTCCACAGGGATTCCGGGGCGGTTTTCCTTCTTGGCCGCCTCGTTCTGCTTGCGAGCCTCTTCACGCACGGCGGGAACGCCGCCACGGAGTACCTGTTCTGCGATCGGGCGCTGTTCTTCGGGTACCTCACCAAGCGCAGCGTCGCGATGCACCCGGCGTGGTCGCAACCGCTTGGCCTGGGGCCTCTCCGGAACCGGATCGGGACGCGGTCCTCGATCGCGGTCGCGTTCGCCACGGCCGCCTCCGCGTCGACCACCACGGTCGTCGCCGTCGCGACCTCGGCTGCCCTTGCGTCCGCGGCCCTTGCCCTTCGGCGCCAGCTGCGTGGTCACGAGGGGCTCGTCCTTGCCCGAACCGAGGATCTCGATCAGTTCCGGCTCCTTGCGGGCAGCCTTGTCAGGCAGAACCGAGGTGATCTCGATGCCATCCACCTCGATCTCGGCCTCCGCACGCAATACCGAGCCCACCTTGGCGCCATCAGGCAGCAGGTCGCCCGACAGGTCGCCCTTGGGCTGTTTGGCACCGACAGCTCGCCAGGTCCACGAGCCGTCCGGCCGTTCGCTGGTCAGCTCGATCTCGAGACGACGTGACATGGGCGCCCACGTTACCGGGGGCCGATGGGATCGCTAAACCCGCAAACCCGCGCCCTGCCTGTATTGGCATGGATCCCGACTGGCATGGGTGACACTAGAACGCGTTACAGTTTCGCAGTCCGACAGCGGAACGGTCAGGGGATCGAATGGACATCGCGTACACCGACGAACAGCTCGCGCTTCGTGACGAGCTGCGTGCGTACTACGAGAGACTGCTGACAGACGAGGTGCGCGAGGCGCTTCACATCGAGCACGGATGTGGGGCGGTCACCCGCGAGACCGTCAAGCAGATGGCTGCTGATGGCTGGCTGGGGATCGGTTGGCCGAAGGAGTACGGCGGCCAGGGACGCGACCAGTTCGACCAGTTCATCTTCTATGACGAATCGATGCGCAGCGGGGCTCCGGTGCCGACCCTCACGGTCAACACCGTTGGTCCGACCATCATGGAGTTCGGCACCGAGGATCAGAAGGCCTTCTTCCTTCCGAAGATCCTCGCCGGCGATCTCACGTTCTGCATCGGCTATTCAGAGGCCGAAGCGGGAACAGACCTGGCCTCGCTCACCTCGAAGGCGGTGCGCGACGGCGACGAGTGGATCGTGAACGCACGCAAGATGTGGACCTCCCTCGCCGGAGACGCCGACTACTGCTGGCTTGCGGTGCGCACGAACCCGGAGGCGTCCAAGCACAAGGGCATTTCGATCATGGCCGTCGACATGAAGTCGCCCGGGATCACGGTGAACCCGTTGCACCTGATGGCGATGCACGACATCAACGAAACCGTGTTCGAAGACGTGCGGGTGCCCGACGCGAACCTGGTCGGCGGCGACGGCGGCGGCTGGAACCTCATCGTCAACCAGCTCAATCACGAACGCGTCACACTGCTTTCTCCCGGATTGCTCGAACAGAGCTACATGGAGGTCCGCAGGTGGGCCCAGGAAACCCGCGACGCGGACGGAAAGCGCCACATCGACAACGAATGGGTGCAGGTCAACCTGGCGCGGGTTCACGCCGGTCTCGAGTTCCTGCGCCTGGAGAACTGGAAGGTTGCCTCGGCTGACTCGCTAGACGTGGCGACGGCATCCGTGGTCAAGACGTTCGGGTCGGAGTTCTACGTTGAGGCCTTCCGACTGCTCATGGAGGTCATCGGGCCACGGGCATACCTCCAGCGTGGCTCCAGGGCAGCGGCGCTCAACGGGCGACTCGAAGCCAACTACCGGTCGCTGCTGATCCTCACCTTCGGTGGAGGCACGAACGAGATCCAAAGGGACCTCATAGCGATGTTTGGCATGGGCATGCCCCGGGCGCTTCGCAACTGAGACGCATCGGACCCAGCCCACAGCCACAACCCGACACAGCACGACACAGGACGGACATGGATTTCGAACTCGACGAACAGACCATTGCCATCAAGGACCTGACAACCCAGGTTCTCGGCGATGCGGCAACCCACGAGCACCTCCGAGAGATAGAACGCGGAGACGGACCTCGTTTCGACGACAAGTTGTGGGCCACCATGGCCGAGACGGGCATCCTCGGCGCCTTCGTGCCCGAAGCCCATGGGGGAGCAGGACTCGGACTGGTCGCCCTGGGCGAAGCGCTCGAGGCCGCAGGCCGCACCGCAGCAGCCGCTCCTTTCTGGGAGACGGTTGCCCTCGGCGTGCTGCCGATCGCGGAGTTCGCACCCGAAGCCATGGCTGCAG
>JBPCTP010000251.1:0-11568 GCA_051011615.1 Microthrixaceae bacterium
GGTCGATGAAGGCCGAACCGCTCGCTTCACAGGGCTCGAGAACGTTCTCGACGACCCTTCAGGAGTCTGGGGCGACACTCGCATCGTCTATCTCCAGCACGCCTCGGACCCGGTTTCGTTCTTCGATTTCGACCTGACGCTCGAGTCGCCCGATTGGCTGAAGGAAGGCGAACGCGGGCCCGACGTTTCGGAACGGATGAATTGGTTCCCGTTCGTGACCATGTGGCAGGTCGCCGGCGACCTTCCAGTGGCCGGCGGCGTACCGGCTGGCTACGGCCACCTGTTCACCCGCGCCGAGTACCTGAGCGGCTGGACCGGCATTTCCGCCCCCGAAGGATGGAGCGATGCCGACAACGAACAGCTCACTTCCTTCCTCGCCGAGCTGGACGAGAAAGACTCCTAGTCCTCCTCTGCTAGTGACTCCGACTTCTCGTTCACATCGTCAACGGCATCCTCGAGCTGCTCGGACAGCTCGTTCCAGTTCTCCTCCGCAGCCTCCGCTACCTCTGCAAGCTTGACGCGTGCGTCTGAAATCGCCTGGTTGATCCCGAGAATGACAGGGTCCACATCATCCACACCGATCTTGCCGTCAACTTTCAGTGAGAGCTTGCGAAGCTCCACACGCGTCTGGCCCAGATTGATGCTGAGCTGGCTCACCTGCTCGACCAAGCGGCGCAAGGCCAAGTGGGTGTTGCGGTGTTCCTCTTCGTGTGCCTTGATTCCGAAGAGATCCATGGCAGTTCCTTTCGTCGTAGTTACGGGCCTCGGGCCCGGCGGCGCAGACGGTAGCCGAGCCACGACTCGTGCAGAAGCCGGACCCCAAGGCTGATTCGAATGGCGGGTGTTACGTTCAGACGGTGCCACGTCAACCTCCTTCGCACCCGTTGGATCGCTTGGGTCGATGGAACGGAAGGGGTTTCGACAAGGTCGAGCCAGGATCGATTGTCGGGGGGAACCTCAGGGTCATGAGCCACGGCTGGGCTCCCGGCCTCAGGCCGGCTGTCGAGTCATCGGAAGGGTTCATTCGTGTTTGGGACGAAGAGGCCACAACGGCCGATGGCGCTCGGTTCGACCGGTGGTACGCACCGTTGGCCGACGCGATCCTCGATTACGACCCGACATCGACCGTGCTCGGGTACACGTGGATCGACAAGTCCGCCACGACATCGTCGAGGCTGCGTGGGGCCCGATCACAGCTGCGTACCAATTCCGCCGGCCATGAGCTGGCGATTGCCCTGCGGGAAGCCCTGGGCGACCAACGGCCCAAGGTCCATCTGATCGGTCACAGCCACGGTGCGAAGGTCGTCACTGTGGCCGCCACGCTGCTCCCTGAGGCACCGGCGCAGCTGACGCTGTTTGACTCTCCCGACAACCTGCTTCCGATAGCCGGTGGCGCGCTCAATGATCTGTCGTCGTACTTGCGTGCCCTGCCGATCGGGTCCGGCGAAGGCAAGACGTTTGTCGACAACTACCCGAGCAGGTACGGGATTCGCTACGGACGGGATCCCGGCCTCAGCAAGGTTGTCGATGTTGCGCTCGATCCGACACGCTTCCCCATCGACGAGACGGTAAACGAGCATTCCTACGCTTGGCTCTGGTACACCGCGTCTGCTCGAGACGTTTCGCGGGGTGTTGGGTTCGCGTGGTCGCCTCTGAATGCAGCACCGGCGAAGCCGAGCTCCCACGAACTCCAGCAGCAGGCAAGCGATCCGAGTGGCGACCCGCTCGTGCTCGAGCCGGCACAGCAGTCAAGGAGGGGCCGGACCATCACTGAGAGCATCCGTGAAAGGACACCGAAGGCCGTGTCGGGCACATTGACGAGTGATCAGCCGGTCCAGCGGGGTCTGAGCTGGCGACGAAGGGGTGACCAGCTCGCGGCCCTGAACATCCGCTGGCTCGAGGGACCGCCCGACACGACGCTCACCCTCAGGATCAATCGCGCCGAGTTGTGGAAGTCCGAGCGGGGGTGGTCCGCCGACGACACGCGTCACGGCGTCGCACCGATCGCCGGTGTCCGGGCGGGCGTCAGCTTCTACGAGGTGCGTCTCGATGCCACCGAGCCGGCAGCGGTAGAGATCACACCGGGGACGATTCGGACAGTCCCGTTGTCGTTGCTGGACGAGTACCGTTCATGGCTCCGACTGGTTGCGGTGGGCATCCTGATGACGGCTCTGCTGGCCATTGCGGAGCTGCTTCGCCGCTCGCCACGCCGAGGCACTCGGCGTTCACATCGAGTCCGCCGGCGGTCCCGTCACAACGGAGGTGGCGTGCGGTGACTGCGGATGCTTGGCTGACCCTGGCCGTGATCGTCGCGCTCTTCGGGCTGCTCATGTGGGATCGGTGGCCGACCTGGGCGGTCTTCGCCGGGGCGCTGGCTGCGATCCTGACACTCGACCTCGCTGCCGAGGAGGACGCACTCAGTGGGTTCGCGAACAGCGGTGTCCTTTCGGTGGTGGTGCTGTACGTGGTCGCCGCAGGCATGTACCGCACGGGTGCCATCTCCCTGATCGTCGACCGCCTTGTAGGGGTCCCACGAACTGAACGAGGTGCCAACGCACGACTGCTTCCGATCACGGCCGTGGGCAGTGCCTTTCTCAACAACACCCCGATCGTTGCCATGTTGATCCCCGTGATCTACGACATCGGTGCATCGGCCCGGCTGGCCGTGTCGAAGATCTACATGGCTGTCTCGAACTCGTCGATCCTCGGGGGTGCGGCCACACTGATCGGGACCTCCACCAACCTCATCATCGCGGGCCTTGTGCTGGTCGTGTACGACGAAGAACTCACGATCTTCTTCCCGACTGTCATCGGGCTCCCAGCGGCGGTCCTCGGTGTGGTCTTCTTGCTGTTCGTCGGTGAGCGGCTTCTGGGCGATCGGGACGAGGACGACACCTCAGAGGGTCTGATCTCGATGTACCGGGCAGACTTCCGCGTCACCGGGCACCTGGTCGGCCAGTCCCTCGGCGACACCGGCCTCGCCGAGCCTGAGGGCGGAACCCTGGTATCGCTGCAGCGTGACGGCGAGTTCAACTCCGAGCCCGCCGACGACCTCGAACTCCGCGAAGGCGACGTGCTGGGGTACTCGGCGTCAGCGGCCACCGTGGGCAATCTCTGGACCAAGATGGGGCTCATCGCTGCCACACCCTCCACCGCCATCCCCGGGGAGGAGCACGCACACCGGTTGGCGCAGGGAGTCGTCGCACCCACAAACCAGTGGATCGGTGGCCGGTACGAAGACGTCGTGTCCGACAAGGAAGGGAAGGTCGTTGCGCTTTCTCGCCACGGCGAGGGGTCGACCGGTCCCATCGCCGCCGAGTCGGTCGATCCCGGTGACGTCGTGCTGGTCGAGGTCCCCGAACGGTGGCTCGACGGAAACACCGACGACGACTTCCTCCTCGTCACGGAGCGGCACGGGTACCGGGTCCAACGCGTCTCCAGGGCAGTCGCAGCCTCTGTGATCGTCATGCTGATGGTGCTGCTCTCGGCATTCGGAGTCATGAGCCTGCTGAATGCCGCCTTGCTCGCATCGATCGCACTCATCGCGACCGGCTGCCTGTCGTTCCGCGCCGCGTGGGATTCCATCGATTGGCAGACCTACGTCGTGCTCGCCTCCGCGGTCGGGCTGGCACCGGCCGTCACGCAGTCCGGGCTCGCCGACGTCTTCGCCGATGCACTTGGCTCCATTGCCGGCGACAGCGTCCTGCTGTCGCTCGTCGTTGTCTACTTCGGTGCCATCCTGTTGACGAATCTCGTAACCAACGCGGCGGCCGCCGCGTTGATGTTCCCCGTCATGGTCGGGATCGTTGATTCCCTGCAGGCTGAGTGGGAACCGTTCGTTGTCATTCTCATGCTCGGCTGTTCGTACGCCTTCATCAATCCAGCCGGGTACCAGACCAGCCTCATGGTGATGAAGCCCGGCGGATACAAGTTCTCCGACTTCGTACGGGTGGGCATACCCCTCACAATCGTGGTGGGCGCGCTGGCCATAGCCTTGGCGACGGTCGTCTACCCGGTCTGACCGGCAGATACCACCCATGCCGGTGTCTCCTTGCCTGGAGCCGGAGAGGAGAATCGAACTCCTGACCTGCTCACTACAAGGTGTCGGGCACCGAGCGCTGTGCGTCAAAGCCCAGGGCCTAGGCGGGCTCCGGGAAGCTAACGGGCGCGACACGGGGCTGCTGCCGATCCGCTGGGGACCACGAAGACACGAATGAAACGAAAGAAGTCCGGGCTCTTCGTTCGTTTATTCGTGGCTCGCCGGCGAGACCCCGGCACGGTCGGCACAGCATTTTCGCAACGGAGCGTCCATCCGTATCTTGACGACAGTTCTGACGACAGCGCCGGCCGATCTCGCTGGATAGTGATCGATCTCCGCAGACAGAACCGCAGACCGACTGGCATCTGCGGACAACAACGGATGCCCATGGACCGGCGCATCCGAACTACGGATCAGAAGGTTGGGGGTTCGAGTCCCTCCAAGCGCGCTGCTGAGATCGCTGGGAACACCGGCTTCTGATCGCTATACCGCTGGCGGCCGGAGCCACGGGGCCGCCACCGAGCCGATCGGCGAGTTGATCGGCAAGACCGTCGGCGTCGGAGTCGGAGCCACATGGGGCGCGGCCCGCACGTTGCGAAGCGCTGCCGAGGCGGTGCTTACCGCTGCCCAGTAGCGCCTCTCTGCACACGCGGCCGGACATGAGTCGCCGGTGTCCCGCGCCCGGCCGACCGGAGAGCCCCACCCGCAAGCGTCACCAGGCAACGGGCAAGGCCATGGGACCGCGCATGACCGTGCCCGACGGCAGCGCTGCCGCGCGATCCACCAATCTGAGGACAGGCATGCGGTTAAGGAGACGCTCCACTGCCACGGCAATCTGTGCGCGCGCCAGGTGTGAGCCGGGACAATGATGGCTCCCGAACCCGAAGGTCAGCAGCCGGGACATGTCCCGATCGATGTCGAAGGTGTCCGGATCATCGTAGACACCAGGATCCCGGTTGGCCGATGCGATTCCGAACAGGAGCATCGTGTGAGCCGCAACTTCCTCACCCGCCACGACTGTGTCGGCCGGCACCAGTCGGGGCAAGAGTGCCAACGGTGGTTCCCACCGAAGCATCTCATCCACCGCTCTGGGAATCAGTGAAGCATCGGCCCGGAGCCGATCGGCCGTCTTCGGGTGGGTCAACAAGGCGAACAATGTGTTCCCGAGCCCGTGGTACGAAGTGGTCGCACCGGCGGAGAAGATGGCCCGGATGTGACTCATCACCTCATCGTCATCCAGGCTGCGGCCGTCGCGTTGGGCGTTGCACATCGACGACACCAGATCGTCGGTCGGCTCGACCCGGCGATCCGTCACCACAGGACCCGCGTACTCACTCAACTCGCGGGCTGCGGCCATGCCCGCTGCCGGATCGACCGGGTAGCCGAGGATGTCGAAAGCCCAGTCCATGTAACGGTCCGCGGAGTCCTCAGGCAGACCGAGCCGATCGCCCAACACGAGGAAGGGAAACACCGCCGTGAACTCGGCAACCAGATCCGCAGCCGAGCGATCGATGAAACGATCTATGACACGGTCCGCAAGCCCCCCCAACCGCGACGCCGCGTAGGCCTCGGTAGGTCGTCGTCGCAGACCGCGTGTGGAGAGATCCCGCAGCGCATCGTGTTCCGGGCCGTCGGTGCTCTCGAAGGTCACCCCCTGGCAGGGTTCCACGGTCATCTCGTAGGTCGGGCCGGCGGGCAGTCCCTCGTCGTCACGAAAGCAGGCGTCCAGATCCGCGAAGCGGCTCACGAGCAGCATCGTGAGTTCCCCGAACCTCACGGGTGCCAAACGGTGGGCAGATCGGATCGCCGCCAGCTCGTCATGAAGCTCGGAGCCCGCCAGCAACTGGCCATCGGGTCTCAGCTGCAGGCCGAAGTCGACCTCGCTGACCGGTTCGCCGATCGATCCTGCCACGTCGGAACCGTAGCCCTGCGACGAGTCCCGGGTTTCGGCCCGCCGGCTGACACCGGTACTTTCCGGGAATGAAATCGCGGAGAACCAGATGGTGGTTGCCGGTCGCCGTCGTCGGCTTCACGGTCGCAGTCGCGGGCGTGGCGCTGGTTCTTTTGTTCGTGAATCGAGACGAACCGGGCGCTCGCTCGGTGGACGATGCGCTGGAAGATTTCCGGGCCGACCACGATGGTGGCGAAGGTAGCGACGGCCCCCCCGCAGGCGTCTACCGGCTCGAGGGGTCGGGCACCGAGGCTTTGTCGTTTCCCCCGTTGAGTCAGTCAGACGGTGAAACCATGCCCATGACCATCGGTGGCACCTCGAACGGCTGTTGGTCCATGCGGATCGACTTCAACGAGGCCCACTGGCAGGACTGGCAGCTGTGCCGCGACGGCACGACCATCGCGGAATCCGGCGGTCGTACCTTCCAACGCTGGGACCTGGGAGCCACAACGATCGACAACACCTCCTCATTCGTGTGCGAGCCACCGGTGGTGTTCGTAGATCTCGGTGCGCCCGAGGGCACCACGACACAGCGGTCGTGCGCGGGCACCAACGAGGCTGTCGACGGCGAAACCGTGACCGCCGGCACCGACACGGTGGTCGCCCACGAGGAACTGACGATCGGCACGGATCGAATCGAAGCGGTCCACATTCGCAGCGACCAGGTCGCCTCGGGCGCACAGACGGGCTCCATCACGAATGACTTCTGGTTCCGCCGCGCCGACGGACTGCCCCTGCGCGGGGAACGGAGCTCGACCATCGAATCCAACTCACCAGTCGGAACGATCACCTACACCGAGAACGGCAACTGGCAGCTCACATCCGTTGAACCCGCCGGCTGACCATCCCGCTCCGGTCGGAAGCCGAAACCGCTTCTGGTGCAAGGCTTTACCGCCGGGCCGGAGGTCGGCAGACTGAGCCCATGGCCGAGACCGAAGACACACTCGACACACGCAGGGCCCAACTCCTCGAGGTGGTCCGTGACCTCGGCCTGATCCAGTTCGATGAGCCGCGGCAACTGTCCTCTGGGGAGATGAGCCGGGACTTCATCGATGCGAAACGCGCTCTTGCGGCTGGCGCGGACCTCCACCTTGCGTGTGGCGTAATCGCGGATTCCATATCCGCCATGGGCATCGAGTTCGACGCAGTGGGTGGCCTCACCCTCGGAGCCGACCAGTTCTCCCACGGTGTTGCCACCTGGTTGGCGGACGACACGGAATGGTTCGTCATTCGCAAGAAGCCCAAGGGCAGGGGCACCGATCAGCTCGTCGAGGGCGCTCGGCTCGGAACCGGCACGCGGGTGTTCCTCGTGGACGACGTGGTCACCACCGGTGGCTCGATCCAACAGGCCCACCACAACGTCATCGACACCGGCGCAACTGTCGTCGCAGCTTCCACCCTTGTGGATCGAGGCGAGGTTGCGGCCGCGTTCTTCGCCGAACATGGAGTCCCCTACTCACCTGTGTTCACATATGGCGACCTCGGAATCGAACCCGTGGGGGACATGGTCTCCTGACCCGACGGGCACGACGGGCACGGGGCGGGCCGGAAATGCTGTGCGGTCACCATCGTGGGCCTGCCGGGTGACTTCGCGGATCGGGCCCTAACGTATCCGCGATGCTGGCGGACCTCCTGGCAACCGAAGGCGTGCGCGAACACTGTGAACTGAACTCGTCGATCGGCTTCATGGCGCTCCATGGCGGACTCGAGGCGACCACATTCGAGATCGCAGCCGAGAGTGCCCGCCGCAGCGGCGCATCCCTCTACGGCGTGGTGCAACCGGAACAGCTCACATGGCACGTTCCGTCCCACCGCTTCGACCCAAGTGAGTCGCAGGCGCTCTCGGCATTCTGCGCACACGTCGACACCGCCATCTCGATACACGGCTACGGCGGGATCCGCGACCACCCGAACCGGTGGCTGACCATCTCTCTCGGGGGAGGCGGCCGGTCCCGTGCCGCCATCGTCGGCGGATGCCTGCGGGAGCATCTCGCCGACTACGAGATCGTGGACGAGATAGACGACATCCCACGCCAGTACAGGGGACTGCATGCAAGAAACCCCGTGAACCTCGTCAAGTCCGCCGGTGTGCAGATTGAACTGCCGCCGCGTGTGCGCGGGACCAGCCCGGTCTGGGCCGACCACGACTTCGACACGGATCCGCTGGTACCCCACACCTACGCCCTGATCGAAGCGCTGGTACAGGCGGTGGCGCTACTCGACCAGACGCGGCCCGGTACCGCTACCTAGGCTGTGGCTGTGAGTTCTCCGGTAGTCGTGGCCCGCGCGCAGTCCGCATCACAGGCCGACTGGCTTGCACTGCACCTGCGCGGACAAGGCATCGACGCCATCTCGCGCACGCTGCTCGACCGCACCGCCTATCCCTCATTGGGTGGCGCCACCGTTCTGGTGCCCGAGAACCAGCGAGTCGAAGCGGAGCTGGAGCTCATGCTGATCGAACAGTCGCGCTCATCCGACCCGGCGCTGCCATCAGGGACCGACATCGATGATGAGGGTTTCCGACCGGCACGCACGTGGATACGGGTGGGATCGTGGGTGGCACTTGCCGGTATGGCCACGGTGGCCGTCGTGCCATCGGTGACGATCATCTGGCGCACCTTGGGTTTCTGACCATCGCCACCCGGTTGCGCTCAAGCCAGCGGATGACCAGTTGCGTCGTGTATCCAGTGAAGGTCTGCCGAGAACAGTCGCTCCTGCCAGTCGGCCGGCGCGGCGCCCAGCAGCGTGTTGTAGTCCCAGTAGTCCTTCCACATCGTGATGATGCCGTGATCGACGTACTGCACCGAAACGAACGGCAACGTCGCGGACTCTCCCGTTGGCCAGTGCCAGATCTCGGTGTGTTCGGTCATGACGACCGGCGGATCGGAGATCACCACGGTCCGCGGTCCGTGATCGTGTCCGGAAACCGGGTCCAGGCCGAGCCGGAGACGATCGACGATGTGCGCGGGTCCCTTGGCGGCAGTGGACGGGCCCGTGGGAACGTCGAAGTAGATCGACTCCTCACCGAAGAACGATGCAACGTCGTCCCAGTCATGCGCGTACAGCGCCTGCCAAAAGGCCGCTGTCACGTCCGTCGGCGCCATGGCGGAGCGATCCGGGCTCATGGGCAATCCCTTCTCATCGATGTGTCCCTGCTACTGGATGCTCAACGTGTACCCCGAAGCAACTCACCGGGAAGGGCGCCGGTGGATTCGCCGTTCGACATGGTGAGTTGGCCGGACTTAACGGTTGCGACGTAACCATCGGAGTGCTGCACCAGGCGTCCGGCCCCGCCCGGCAGGTCGTTCACCCATTCCGGTCGACGGAGCGCCAGGGAATCGAAATCAATGATGTTGAGGTCGCCGACCTTGCCGGGCTGCAGGCGGCCGCGTTCGCCGAGGCCGTACATGTCGGCGGTCGCACCCGTCATCTTGTTCACGGCCAGCTCCACCGGAAGCCGGTCGCCATCGCGGTCACGCGCCCAGTGCGTGAGCAGAAACGTCGTGGTCGAGGCATCGCAGGTCTGGCCGGCATGGGCCCCTCCGTCGCCCAGACCGAAGGCCGAGTTCGCGTCCGTGAGCATCTCGTGGACCGCATCCAGGTTGCCGTCGCTGTAGTTGAGTACCGGCGCGTTCAGCAGCTCACGACCACCGTCGACGCACATGGCCTCAAGCAGCACCTCCCACTGCGAACGACCCTCACGACGGGCGATCTCCGCAATGCATCGCTCGGGACCCGGCTCATAGACCGGCGGATCACCCAGCAGATAGGTCTGCGCCGGATTCATGAATCCCATCACGACCGGATCGTCTTCCAGATCGGTGAGTTCGCGCACCAGCCGCTCACGTACTTCCGGGCGGGCGACCTCGGATGCCTGCTCTCGCCAATCCATCAAACCGAGGCCGAGCTCAGCCCAGCCCGCACAGAACTGCGCGGCATGGAATGTCTGGAACCCGACGAGTAGTGAGACCGTTCGGGCGTGGACCTGGGGACGCACCCTTGCGCCCTTCGAGTTGGCCGCTGCCACCAGGTCCAGCAGGCGACGCCACTGCGTCGGCTCAGCGTTGTTCTGGGTGAGTGCGAAGCTCACCGGACGACCGATCGCCTCGGAGAGCCGAACCATCCAGTCGACTTCCTTGTCCGGCGCCGCCAGGTCTTCACCGAGCGCCCCCGCGGGCGCCAGTTCGAACACCCCGGTGCCGAGTTCACCCAGCACCGATCCGATGCCGAACAGTTCGTCCTCAACGGCGAAAGTGCCGGGCACGGGTTCGCCGTCGATCGCACGATGAGCAAGGGTGCGGCTGGTGGAGAATCCGAGGGCACCCGCGAGCATGCCCTCGCGTACGACCTCCGCCATGGCCTTGATGTCCTCGGCGGTCGCTGGTTCGTTGGTAGCGCCTCTCTCCCCCATCACGTATGCCCTGACGGCTCCGTGGGGAACCTGGGTGCCGATGTCCATCACCCGGTTCGATTCCTCGAGCGCATCGAGGTACTCGGGAAACGTTTCCCACCGCCAGTCGATGCCCACCGACAGAGCGGCACCCGGAATGTCCTCGACGCCCTCCATCAGACCGACGAGCCACTCCTGACGGCCCTCTTCGACCGGGGCGAAGCCAACTCCGCAGTTACCCATCACGATCGTGGTGACGCCGTGCCAGCTCGATGGAGTGAGCATGGGGTCCCAGGTCGCCTGGCCGTCGTAGTGGGTGTGGATGTCCACGAATCCGGGCGTCACCAACGCCCCATCGGCGTCGAGGCTCTCCCGACCGCCCCCAACGTCGGTACCCACCTCGGTGAGGACCCCGTCGTCGATGGCGACATCCACATGACGACCCGGTGCACCCGTGCCGTCCATGACGAATCCGTTCCTGACAACAAGATCGTGCATCATTCCCCCGGGGCCGGACGTCCTGCGCAGGACCCTGATCGTCGAACGATCAAACGATAACCGAATGGCCGGCGAACCTTTCCTCGCCTCGTCGACCGACGACGGGCTGCACCGCTGCGCAAGACAGCGGGTCGCGTAGCTTGGCTTGGGTGCCAGACGACCAACTCGACGGGCCACCGCACCCGAGTCCACCCGAGCAGGACGCCGGTCAGTTCAAGAGCATCTCTCCGAGACTCGAGTCGTTGGTGGTGCAGCCCTGGCCGGTCCACCGGGCGCGAACGGCACGGCGTGTTCTCGTGCTGCTCGTGGTGCTGGCACCGTTGCTCGCAACCGCGGCGGCCTGGTGGGGACTCTCCGACGAATCGGAGAAGGTCGTCATCGACTACCGGGGTACCGACGAGCCCGAGCGCCTCGACATCGAACTCACGGCGATCGCGTTGGCTGACAACATCGGCGAACTGACCATGCGGGCGGTCTTCTTTCCCAGGGGAAGCCTCGTGGAGGGCGACCGCCTCACCCAGGAAGTCACCCTGGTGATCAATGACAACGCCGGTCGCAACGTCAGGACCTTCGATGCCGGAACCCCGATGGACTCGATCACGATCGTGGTGAGCGTCGCCGGCAGTTCAATCCGATATCCATTCGACGAGTACAGCGGCCAACTCAACGTCGGCGCCACTGTCGGGCCCG
>JBPCTP010000252.1:0-4511 GCA_051011615.1 Microthrixaceae bacterium
TGCACACATCAAGGTGGAGGACCACCACCTGGTGATCGATGGAGTCGAGGCGCTGTCCGGGGCACCCGTGCGGGCACTGGACATTCGAGCCGGCGCGGCGATGATCGTCGCTGCGCTGGGCGCCGAGGGTGAAACCGTCGTGCGCGGGGGCCACCACATCGACCGGGGATACGAGCACCTGGATTCCAAAATGGCTGCGGTGGGTGCGAACGTTGTTCGCATCGATGGTGACGACTGACCATGGCTGATCGGGAACACCTGTGGCGGTGTTGCGGTTCCAGATGATCACGATGGCGCGAGTCCCCTCTAACCTCATCGGTGGAGCAGACAGTTGAGCGACACACCGACAAGTCCATTCGCGAACGACGGCCAGGCGTCGCCGGAGGATTCCGGCGACGGAGCCGGCGCGACCCAGGGTGCGGAAGCGAGCGACTCCGCCGGCCCTTCCGCGTCGGGCACCGATGTGAGCGTCGACATGACCAAGGTCGAAGAAGTGATCGAGATCATGCGCCCCGCCATCCAGGCCGACGGTGGCGACATCGAACTCCACGGAGTCGATGATGCCGGCGTGGTTACCGTGGAACTCCAGGGAGCATGTGTCAGCTGCCCCGCATCCACCGTCACCATGAAGGCCGGAATCGAACGGATCATGAAGGACCGCGTTCCCGGTGTGACCGCGGTGGTGCAACCGGACGACGAAGAGTTCGACCTCGGCACGGCGGTGTCGCTCTGAGCGACGCTGGGGAGCCCCGGCAGCTGCTCGACCGCGCACGCGGCGGCGACCGTCGTGCTCTTGCCAGGTTGCTGACGATGACCGAACGAGGCGGACGCGATCTTGCCGCCGTGGCGGCTGCGAGCTGGCCCATGCGTGGATCGGCACAGATCGTCGGTCTCACCGGGTCGCCCGGCGCCGGCAAGTCGACTCTCAGCAACGCACTGTGCGCCGAGCTTCGAAGCCGGGGGGCCACGGTGGGCGTACTGGCCGTCGACCCGACCTCGCCCTACAGCGGCGGGGCAATTCTCGGTGATCGCGTGCGCATGGAAGACCACGCACTGGACCCCGGGATATTCATTCGTTCCATGGCGACGCGGGGTCATCTCGGAGGACTCGCCGTTGCCACGCCTTCGGCCGCCCGGGTCCTCGATGCAGCGGGCTTCGACCCGGTGGTGATCGAGACCGTCGGCGTCGGGCAGGTGGAAGTCGAGATCGCCGGTGCTGCGGACACCACCGTGGTCGTGGTGAATCCCGGATGGGGCGATGCCGTACAGGCAGCCAAGGCGGGCCTCATGGAGACTGCCGACCTATTCGTCATCAACAAGGCCGACCGTCCCGGTGCGGGAGAAACCCGACGCGACCTCTCGGCCAGCCTCGAAATGGCTGCGAGAGGAGACTGGATGCCGCCGATCGTGGACACCATCGCGACCGATGGCACCGGAGTGGAAGAACTCGTGGACAGCATCGCCGAGCACCGGATCTGGCTCGAACAGAGCGGTGAGGGAGCACGACGTCGCGAGCAGAGTCTGACCGGCGAGCTTGCCGCCGTGCTCTCTGCCGAGGTTGCGCTGCGGGCCGAGGTGTTGGCGGTCGGAAGTGACTTCGAGGTCGCCCGCGAGTCGGTTGTCCGTGGCGAGATGGATCCGTGGACTGCTGCCGCGGAACTGGTGGAATCCGGTCTGCACCGCCTGCTCGGGCCATCCTCTTCCGGACCCCCCGGCGTCGACGAGAGCTGACTGGTTGCGACATTGGCCGCCACATCAGAACTCGGAGGTCTCGAACCCGACGAACTGGCCGCGCGTCTGGCACTACCGAAGCATTTGGTGGCGATCGAGCCGATCCAGAAGTCAGCGACCGGCGCGCTCTGGCGGGGACGTGACCGCCGCGTCGGACGCGACATCATCATCAAGGTGTTGACGCCCGAGTGCCGCGATCGCCTGGAGGCGGAAACCCGGGCCCTGGGGCGCCTCGGCGACCACCCCAACGTGCTCAGCGCGAGCATCGTCGGACATGGCGAGGACGGCACCGCGTGGGTGGTCACCGAGGAGATGGCCGAGACGCTCGCCGACGCGGCGACCGGCGCGAGTCCGGCCGATGTGCTCACGTGGTCGGCCCAGTTGGCTTCAGCGCTCGAACACGTGCATGCCAACGATGTGATCCATGGAGACGTAACGCCCAACAACGTGCTCGTTGGCGCTGACGGCGACGCCCGTTTGGCGGACTTCGGATCAGCCCGCCTTTCGGGAGACCCCCAGGCGCGGGTGCCGGGGGGTCACACCCCGCGCTATGCCGCCCCGGAGCGACGCCGTGGCGTGCCCGCAACCCGTGCATCCGACGTCCATGGATACGGCGCGACGGTGCTTTCGGTCATACCCGGTGGGGCCGACGGAGCGCCCCGGCGTGTCCGGAGGCTGTTGCGACGCTGTGTGCGGGTCGATCCGGACAAGCGTCCGGACATGTCCGCTGTCGTGCGGGTGATGGTGCGCCGGTAACGTCTCGATCGTGGCCGACCAGATGATCCTCACCGAGACCCTCGACGACGGCGTGCATGTCATCACGCTTACGAATCCGAAGGTGAATGCCCTCAACACAGCCCTGCTCGACGAGCTGGCCGCAACGGCGGAATCGATGTCATCCAACGATGCCCGCGCCGTGGTCGTCACCGGCGGCGAAAAGGTCTTTGCCGCCGGTGCCGACATCACCGAGTTCGGCGACTCCACCGACTCGGGATTCGAGATCTCCCAGAGCGACGTGGTGGCCCGCATCGGGGGTGCCTTCCTTGCCGCGTTGAACGCGGTGGCGGCCATCCCGTGCCCGACGATCGCCGCAGTGAACGGCGTGGCCCTCGGTGGAGGTTGTGAGCTCGCTCTCGCATGCGACTTCAGGGTGGCCGCATCCGGCGCAGCCTTCGGTCAGCCAGAAATTCTGCTCGGCATCATTCCCGGCGGCGGTGGCACCCAGCGTCTCGCCCGTCTGGTCGGCCCGGCGGTCGCCAAGGACCTCGTGTTCAGCGGCCGGACCGTCAAGGCAACGGACGCGAAGGGCATCGGTCTCGTCGACACCATCGCCGAGGGAGACGCTCTCGACTCGGCACTGGCCATGGCACGCCGGTACGCCGCGGGGCCGCGGCATGCCACTGCACTGGCGAAACGGGCCATCGATGGCGGGCTGGATGGTTCGCTTGCAGATGGCCTGGCCCTGGAACAGGAGCTGTTCGTGGCGAGCTTCACGACTCCAGATGCCGAGGTCGGGGTGGCCAGCTTCCTCGAGTTCGGTCCGGGCAAGGCAGAGTTCGGCTGAATCAACCGGCCCAGGCGATGCGCGCGAACTCCACGGGGCGCGTCAGGAGTTCATGGCGAGGCAGCACCCTGACCGTGACACCCATGCGTCCGGCCACATCAAGGGGGGCCTCGCCCACATAGGCATGCGCGTCCGGTCGAGCTGTGTCGCCATCAGTCGCGGTCGCGCAGGTCATAGTCACCAGATCCGGCTCCTCGAGTTCCCCCGTCTGTCCTACGTGCCCCGCGACGAGTTGCACCTCCACCTCCTGCGGTGTCAGTTCACCGAGCGCCACCACGGCCTCGACCCTCCGACGTTCCCCGAGGTCTGCGACGGTTTCGTCGACGTCCACCGACTCGACGCGCACGCCGGGCCATGCCCGCGAGACCTTGGTGCGAAACGCGGCCAGCTGCCTGGCACCGTTCCAGTCGTCACCAGCCAGCAGCTGGGAGCGCTGCGCCGCTGGAAGGTACATGTCGCTGACGTAGTCACGCACCATTCGATGTGCGCCGACGAGCGGACCGAGCGTGCGAAGCGACTCACGAATTCGTGCCAACCAGAATCTGGGTAGCCCGTCGCCATCTCGCTCTGCGTAGAGCGGCAACACCTGGTTCTCGAGCAGCTCGAACAGGCTGTCCGCCTCGAGTTGCGAGCGTCGGGTCTCGTCGTCGATGGTCAGCGCCGATGAGATGGCCCAGCCATTGGGCAGTCCGCTCGGCGATTGTGTGCCCGGGGAGAATGCCTCGGCCCACCATCCGTCGAGGATCGAACAGTGAAGCGAGCCGTTGAGCACCGCCTTCATGCCGCTCGTACCCGATGCCTCGAGCGGCCGAGTAGGAGTGTTCAACCAGACATCCGCGCCCTGCACCATCGCCCGTGCAATGGCCATGTCGTAGTCCTCCACGAAAACGAACCGATGCCGGAACTCCGGCTCGTGCGAGAAGGACACCAGCCGTCGGATCATCTCCTTGCCGACCTCGTCATCGGGGTGGGCCTTGCCGGCGAACACGAACTGGACTTCAGTGCCCGCCCCGGCGAGTAGGGCACGCAGGCGATCGGGTTGGCTGAGCAACAGCGAGGCGCGTTTGTGGCTCGCCATGCGCCTCGCGAAACCGATGGTCAACACGTCAGGGTCGAGTGCGTCGTCGATCCACTCGATCTCCGAAGGTGACCTGCCTGCGGAAAGCGCGCGATCACGCATCGTCGAGCGGACCTTCGCCACCAGGCGCGCCCGACC
>JBPCTP010000253.1:0-4314 GCA_051011615.1 Microthrixaceae bacterium
GTGCCACTGCGCGACGGCGCGAGAAGCGCAGGGCGACGATCACCACAGCGGGCAACACCAGATAGAACTGTTGCTCCACCGCCAGTGACCAGAAGTGCTCGATCGGGGAAGGCGCCACGAACTGCGCGCCGTAGGTGCGATCCTCGGCGATGAAGTGCCAGTTCACGAGCTCTGCGAGCGCCCACGGCACGTCGCCTCGCAGGTCCCGCAGTTGCGTTGTGCTCCAGATGCCCAGAGCACCCATCGCAAGCACCAGCAGCAGGGTTGCCCATGAAGCCGGGAGCAGACGTCGGAAGCGGCGTCGGTAGAAGCCTCGGAGGCTCACCGCACCGGAAGCCCGCCACTCCCCGAGCATCAGTGAGGTGATCAGGAATCCCGAGAGTGTGAAGAATGTCGACACGCCGAGAAAGCCGCCGCGGGCCCACCCGAAGCGAGCATGGAAGAACAGCACCGCCACCACTGCGAGTGCTCGCAGGCCGTCGAGGGCGGGTTCGTATCCGAGTGCCTGCTGTCCGCCACGCCGAGGACGCCGCACAACGGTCACGGAGCCGCCGCCGGTCTCCTCAGCGGTAGCTGTCTCGCCAGGCGTCGAGTTCTGCCCAGGCCCCTGGTTCTCGTCGTCAGGCATCGCCGGGGGGCTGCGCGGGAGGTGCGCCTGTCGGGCGAACCCTCGATTCGAGGTAGCGACCCATCGGCGTGCCCCGGAAACGGTCGCTCACCGCAGGCGCCCGCAGTGACAACCCCCACCATGTGACCCTGAGCTCGGTCTCGAGCATCGTGCGCCAGACGGCCATCTTCGAGTTGCCGACCTCGCGATCCACGAAGGTGATGGGGATCTCCTCCACCGCGACGCCCGCCACCGAGATCCGAAATGCCGTCTCGATCTGGAAGAGGTAACCGTTGGCCCTGGTTCCATCGATGTCGATCTGTTCCAGGACGGCTGCCCTGTAGGCGCGGAACGCCGTCGTTGCGTCGTTGAAGCTGAGGCGCAACATCTTGGCCGCATAGCCGTTGCCCCACGACGAGAGGGTTCTGCGGAACCACGTCCAGTTCGGAACGGAGCCGCCCGGGACGTACCTCGAGCCCACGACAACGTCTGCGTCCGCCCCCAGACGGCCCACGAGATCCGGCAACACCTGGGGGTCATGGGACAGATCCGCATCCATCTGCACGATCACCTCATGACCTGCGTCCAGTGCGTGACGGAATCCGTGCCGGTAGGCGGCACCCAGCCCCTCCTTTCCGGATCGGCGCAATACCTCCACGCAACCGATCTCGGCCCCCATTGCCTCTGCCACATCGCCCGTGCCATCAGGGCTGTTGTCGTCGACGATCAGAAGGTGCGCGTCAGGAAGGGCCGCGCGCACACCTCTGCAAAGACGTTCTATGTTGCCCGCCTCCTGGTAGGTGGGCACGACTACGACCGTGGACACCGCCCAACATTACCGGCCTCCCCGCCCGGGTCCGAAGCACGGAGCCCATCAGTCGGTGGACCAGGGGTCAGTCGAGGCGGTCACAGCGGCCGAGCAACTGGAAGGTCTGGGCGTCGAGCACCGTGCAGAACTGTTCCGCCACCACTTCATTGGGTGCTTCGGAGCGGCCATCACGCGAGTCGTTGGGTTCGTCCCAGCCGGACCATGCATCCGAGAGGATCAGCCAATCCGCTTCGGCTATCTCCGCAGCAAGCCCGCTGTCGGATACGTCGGCTATGCCCGGGTCCATCTCTATGTAGCGCGTCCCCACCTCCAGGTCGGGAAACAGGTGGTAGAAGAACGCGTCGCTGTAGTTGGCTCGCGACAGGTCCACGGGACCGACCACCAGGGAGTCGCAGGGGGCGGCGAGGGCATCCAGTTCGTCCACCACCGCCTGCGCATCGGCGGCACCCCCGGCCTCGCCGAAGGGAAACACGCGACCGTTGCGCTCGATCTCGAAGCCGAAGCGGTTGATCCCGAAACTCTGTCCGACGAGGTCCACGTAGGTGCGCAAGGGGTAGAAGGGAATGACGACGACCAGCAACGCTGTGACGGTTCCGATGCCGGCAACGGCTCTCACGGAGGTGCTCGTCTGCGGCAGCCACCTTGTGATCAGGATGGCGACGGCGACCATGGCAAGGGGAAACGTCACGCCGGTGACCCATGACAGGTGTGCGGTGTCGGGACGCTGCAGTGCCTGCTGCAGCAGCGCCGCAGCGAACAATGCCGCCGGCCAGTAGGTCAGTGCGCGTCGTGAGTCGGGTTCGGCCCTTCGGAGCAGCCACGCTGCCAAAACCACGACCACGATCGACAGCGGCACCAGCCAGAACCAGATGTGTATCTGCGCCGATATGCCGGGCATCGGCAACGGCCAACCGCTGGTGCGCAGGGTGCCGGCCCGTTGGAGGAACCCATCCACCTCCCCCCAACTCGGGGGAATCGGCAGGGAGCGCCCGCCGCGCAACTCGAACACCGGCTCGAGGAACATCCCCTCGACCGAGTTCCCGATGCCCGAGCGGAGCAGGTGCGGCACGTACAGCGCCATGGCTCCGACGAAGCCCCACACGAGCGGAGCGCGTCGACCGCGGCCGAGCTGGAACCACCACGCACCGAGGCCGAGCACAACCGCCACCACCAGGTCCGGTCTGTACAACAGGGAGAGGCCGCCAAGTACGCCGGCAGTCGCCAGCAGGATGGTTCGCTGCCGTTGCGACTCGGTCCGAGAACCTCGGGCAGCCACGGCGAGTGCTGCCAGGCCAAGGCCCAGCGCACCGTTCCATGCCATCGCGGACAGCCCGAGCGGGCCGATCAGGATGATCACGGACGTGACCGCGCCGGCAGTGGCAAAGTGGCGGCCGAACGGTCGCAGCAAGAAGTACAGCGAGTACGCAACTGCGGCATGTTGCAGCAGACCCACGACCCGCTCCACGTACAGATGCGTACCGAACACCTCGTAGATCGCCGAGAGCACGTAGATGGAGCCCGGGCCGTACAGGTGGAGGAAGTCCCGGTGAGGCACCTCTCCCCGGAGGATCTGCTCGGGGAAGACCAGCATGAAGCCCTCTTCCATGGGAGGGCCCTGGTAGAACATCAAGCCCCAAACCGGTGCCAGCAACGCAACTGCCACGATTCCCAGACCGAGTCCGTCGTAGCGGTCGAGGGGCTGACGGGTGTTCTGCTCGCTCACCGGGCCAAGCATTCCACAGCGCCGGGGACCCGCCGGTGAGCAGCCCCGACCGATGGCCCTCAGGACAGCGTGTCCCGGCTCTCGCGAGGAGACGGCGTAGATTTCCGGTGCGATGAGAGCCGACGCCGCGCCGGGGCCACCCGGCCTCGAACCCAATGCTCGCAGGGGCTGGGTGCTTGGCCTGACCGTGCTTGCGGTCTGTGTACCCATCCTTGTCGCCGCAGCCGTTCTGGCAGTCAGGGGCTGGACCCCCGTCGGAGAGTTCGCCCAGGCGGAGCTTCGGATCCGCGATTTCTGGGATCACCCGCCCACGCTGGGGGCGGTTGGCCGGCTGCGCACCGACACCGACGTGAGTTCGCACCCAGGGCCCGCGCTGTGGTGGCTGGCCTACCCCTTCTATGCCATCGGGGGCCGCGGCGCCGTGGCGCTGTCAACAGCGGTGGCAGCATCTGCCTGCGTATGGATCACCGCTGCTCTTGGTGTCGTCTGGCGACGGGCGGGCGATGTGCTCACGGTGCTGCTCGGCGCCGCAATGCTGGTACTGGTCGCAGGCCTCGGGCCATCGGTGTTCGTCGAACCGTGGAATCCATGGTTCGCCCTCATGGCGTTCGTGGCGATGTTGGTTGCGGTCTGGGCGGTCGGTGATGGCAGCCGCTGGTCGTTGCTGCTGGCGACAGCGGCGGGCACCTACTGCGTGCAGGCCCACATGGGGTACGCACCAATCGTGTCGCTGCTGGGTCTCCTCGCACTGTTCGGGATGTGGCGAAGTGGACCACGTTCTGACGGCGCGTGGCGCCCGCTGCTGTGGCCGCTGGGCGCCTCGGGGTTGCTGGCGCTCGCGATGTGGCTTCCACCGATCGTCGAGCAGCTGACCGGCGACCCCGGGAACATCGGCATACTGCTCTCCGCCTACGGTGCCGCGAGGGGTACCGAGGCCGAACTCGGTCTGACCGGGGCCGTGAAACTGGTCTCGGCCTATCTTGACCCGCGCGCAGGCGCCTTGCTGTTGGGTGACGGTGTGCCGACCGCACGCGGACCCTCGCTCGTCACAGCGCTGTTCGCCGCGGTGTGGGTCCTTGCGGCGGTTGTTGCCGGCCGCCGTCGCGATGTCGCCGGCATGCGCGGTGCAATCCGGCTCCAGGTGGTTGTGGTGGC
>JBPCTP010000254.1:0-8788 GCA_051011615.1 Microthrixaceae bacterium
GCTGCAGACCGTTCTCTGGGTGGCAGCGGGGGCCCTCCTGTTGCCGCTGTCGGCGCGCCTCACCGTTGCGTCGGGGCGCGGAACGGCGCAGTTCACCGCGGCCATGGTGGGCATCGATGCCACCACCGAGGCCCAGGCGAGGGTCGAGGAACTCACCGAGAGCCGAGCCGAGATTCTCGAGGCAGTCGCGGCAGAACGGCGGCGGATCGAACGAAACCTCCACGACGGTGTGCAACAGCGCCTGGTAGCGCTGGGCATCGATCTCGGCATGGCGGAGCGCAAGATCGGCGACGACCCAACAGCCGCCGCCGAGTTGCTGGCCTCGGCGCGGGTGCAGACCTCGGCGGCGATAGCGGAGTTGCGCTCCATAGGCCGTGGCATGCACCCGGCGGTCCTGGGTGATCGCGGGCTCGACGCCGCGCTGTCTGCGGTGGTGGGCTCCGCGTCGATTCCGGTGGAGCTGGATTGTCGCGTATCGGACGACCTGTCCACCTCGGATGCCGAGACGGCATGGTTCGTGGTCAACGAGGCCGTCACCAACGTCATGAAGCATTCCCGAGCCCGCTCGGCCCGAGTGGTGGTCGTCGAATCAGCGGATCCCGAACGCGGTGCCTGGTTGGACATCGAGGTGTTCGACGATGGCCGTGGCGGTGCCTCGATCGCAACCGGCGGTGGGCTCGCCGGCATAGCTGCTCGGGTGAACGGCGCAGACGGGTCCTTTGCCGTCGAATCCCCGACCGGCGGTCCGACTGCCCTTCGGGCGAGGTTGCCCGTCAGACTATCGCCGGCTGTCGAGACCCTAGGTTGAGGCCATGAAGAGTTCCGTCGTGGTTGCAGACGACAGCGTGCTGCTGCGAGACGGGCTGGTGCGGCTGTTGGAGGACGGTGGTTTCGAGGTGCTGGACGCGGTGGGCGACGCGGAAGCGCTACTGGCCTCGATCGATCGGGAAGCGCCGCAGCTGGCGATCGTGGACGTGCGAATGCCGCCCACCCACACCGATGAGGGCATCCGGGCCGCCCTGAGGATCCGGGCCGAACATCCCGCAGTGGCGGTACTGGTGCTGTCGCAGTACGTCGAGCAGCGCTACGCGGCCGAGCTGCTCGCGGGCGACACCGCAGGTGTTGGCTACCTGCTCAAGGACCGCGTGGTCGACGTGGAGGACTTCATCGCCTCGGCTCGACGGGTCTGCGACGGCGGCAATGCCATCGACGCCGAGGTCGTGAGCCAGATCCTCGGTCGCAGCGCACGCCGGTCCGAGGTGGAACGCCTGACGCCGCGCGAGCAGGAGGTCCTTGCTGCCATGGCGGAAGGGCTCTCCAATGCGGGCATCGCCGGGAAGCTGGTGATCAGCGGCGGAGCGGTGGAGAAGCACGTCGGCAACGTGCTAGCCAAACTCGGCCTCGATGAGGGCACCCACGCCAATCGACGCGTGTTGGCAGTGCTGCGGTTCCTGGAATCGGCAGCAGGTGACGGGCCTGTTGTGTGAGTTCGATCGATAGCGTGAAGGCCATGAGCCAACACACCGCCGGGATCGACGGCTGGAGCGAACAGGAATCGATGGCTGTGCTGGCGGCCATGGCTGATGTTGCGGCCAAGGGCCCTCACGACGACGACAAGGCTTGCCGACTCGTTGCAGCCGCAAGTGAACACGTCTTCGGCGTGGATGTGGACCCAGCCGCACTTGGCGACACCTCACCACAGTCGCTGGCCGACGCCGTGCCGGATGCCGACAAGCGCAGCCTCGCCGCGCAGTTCCTGGTGCTGGTGCCGTATGCGGACGTAACCGTGGATGGTGCGGAGACGGACCGGGTTGTCGAATACGCAGATGCACTCGGCGTGCATCCCGACACGGTCGGCGACCTGCGCAAGGTTCGCGAGGGTCACATCAAGCGGCTGCTGATCGACTACTTCCGACGCGCCGCCGATGGCGTGAAGATGCCGAACGACACTCGCGGGATCGTCCGGCGTACCTACGACGAGGTCCACCAGTACGTGGGGGACAAGAAGATGGTGGCCCGCTACACGCCGCTGGCCGACTACCCGGAAGGCACACTCGGGCGTACGTTCTTCGACTTCTACCGTGCCCGTGGCTTTGCTCTGCCGGGCGAGAAGCACAGCCTCGGCGACGAAGTGGTCAGCCACGACTGCTGTCACATACTGGCCGGGTTCAACACCGACGGAGCCGGAGAGATCAGCATTGCCGGGTTCGAAGCGGGAATGAAGTCCGACGAATTCGGCTGGGAACTGATGATGGAGGTCATTCTCGACTTCCAGCTCGGCATCGACTTCGGTGTCGGCCTGGTCGGCTACGTGCCCAGGACCGGAGAACTCGATCCCGACCGGGTGATGGTCGCCATCCGGCGCGGCCTGGAATGCAACACCGACCTGATGAGTCCGGCGTGGGACTTCTGGGACGACGCAGACCAGGAGGTGACCGACCTTCGCGAGAAGTTCAACATCACCGGAGTGGACGAAGTGCTGCTGGACCCACCGGATCATCCCGCCACCGGCGACTGATTCGGTGACGGATTCAGACAATCCCGAAGCCGTCCGATGGGGGATCTGCGGCACGGGTCGCATCGCCCAGAAGATGGTCGGCGAACTAGCTGCCATCGCGGATGCCCGTGTGGTGTCAGTCGCGTCCCGATCGGCTGACCGGGCCGCCGAATTCGCCGCCGACCACGGCATTCCGAGAAGCCACAGCTCCTATGAAGCGCTGGCCGCGGATGACGAAGTGGACGTGGTCTATGTCGCCACCACCCAGGAAGGCCACCACGACACCGTCGTGATGATGCTGGAAGGGGGTAGAGCCGTTCTCTGTGAGAAGCCCCTGGCTATGAACGCTGCACAGGTCGCCTCCATGTGTGACGTTGCGAGCAGGGAGGGGAAGTTCCTCATGGAGGCTATGTGGAGTCGCTTCTCGGATGCGTGGCGTACCGCCCGTTCGCTCATCGAGGGCGGGCGAATCGGGCAACCGGCGCTGCTTCGCGCCGACCTGAGCCTCTCGGTGCCACAGGAGATGCGCGCCACACACCGCCTCATGGATCCTGCGCGAGGCGGTGGCGCACTCATGGATGTTGGTGTCTACCCACTCAATCTCGCAGTCTTCCTCTTCGGACAGCCCCTCGAGGTGGCGGCATCAGGCGTCCTCCCCACCGAATCGTTGGACCTCAGGGCGTCTGCCCTCCTCCAACACGGCGCGGGGGTGACCTCGCTGGTGAGCACAGGCATCGACTTCGAAGGCGGAGCGGATGCCCGGATCTCGGGTACAGAAGGTGCGGTCATGATCGAGCCACGAATGCATGCATCGGGGGCGCTGGTGTTGGAATCCGGTGGTGCCACTGAGCGGATCGAATGCGAACCCCCGGGCCTGGGCATCCAGGTGCCGGAAGTGCACCGCTGCATTCGTTCGGACCTGCTCGAGTCGCCGGTCATGAGTTGGGACGAATCTCTCGCCATGCACCGGCTAACCGACCGGATACGCGCCGAGATCGGGCTCAGCTTCGACGCGGATGGGTCCAATCCGGCTTAGCCTGAAGCGATGGTCATGGCAGATCGGCCAGAGGTCGAAACAGCAAGCGCAGTAGAGACGGTCGGGCTCCTCGCGGGGCTCGGTGCAAGAGTCGGTTGGGCCGCCGCCACCGCCCCGGTCACCTATCCGTGGCTGCGCACGGGCACACCCATGCGCAGCCTGCTCGGTGGCTTCGAGCGCCGGAGCCTCAAGGAGCTGCTGACGTACTCCGAATCGCTGGACCCGCCCCAGCTGCGTTCGGTGGAGAAAGTGATCGACACCGCCGCCGGAGTCGTGCTTCCGGTGCCCTGGCGCCGCGGTGAGGTGACCATCGAATCTGCCGAGCTCGGCGGCGTGCCCGGCGAATGGGTGCGGCCGACCGACCGTTCAGCGGTTGGCACGATGCTGTACCTCCATGGCGGGGGTTACGTGGCCGCAGGCCCGCACATGTTCCGTGGTTTCGTGACCCGGCTCGTGCATCTCACGGGGGTCGAGGCTTTCGTGGCCGACTACCGGCTCGCACCGGAGTATCCCTACCCGGCTGCACTCGACGATGCGCTGGCTGTCTACGACGAACTGCTGAAGACCACCGACCGCGAAGCCCTGCTGATTGCGGGTGACAGCGCGGGCGGTGGGCTCACAGCTGCCGTCCTGGCCGAGTTGGGCACCGACCACCGGCCGCACCCCGCCGGAGCGCTCCTGTTCTCCCCAGAGGTTGACCTCACGCTCTCGAAGCGCTCGATCGAAGCCAATGCTGCCACCGATATCCTGCCTGACCACCCCGATGTGGAGTCATACCTGCATGGAGTCGACCCGACATCCGCGTTCGTGTCGCCTCTGTACTCGGACATGTCCGACTACCCGCCGTTGCTCGTGGTTGCAGGATCATCGGAGATGTTCCGCGACCAGATCGAGGCCTTCACCGAGGCCGCGACTGCGGCGGGCGTCCCCGTCGAGTTCCTCGAGGAGTCGGGCATGGAGCACGTCTTCGAGGTCGTCTCGCCGTGGTCGCACGCCACGGTGGACGTGATGGCCCATGCGGACGAGTTCTGCGCGAGCGCGCTGGGCCGGACCTCGGACCCGGACCGGTAGTCAGGCTGCTGCGAGAGCGTTCATTCTCTCCACGAGCTGCTCCTTGCCGAGCCCACCCACGAACACCTCAGCTGTGCCGTCGTCGTTCACGAACGCGAACGCCGGCTGCCCGATGATCCCGAAGTCGCGCCATATTGCACCGTCGGAGTCGACGATGTGCCGCAGTGACTCGGTGCCGGTGTCGGAAACGAAGCCGGCCATCTCGTCGGTTCCACCGCGACCCGGTACGCCCACAACTTCCACCGATTCTTCGAACTCTCCTGCGGCTTCGACCACATCGGGTGCTTCGGCGCGACAGGAAGTGCACCAGGGAGCCCAGAACCACAGCACGGTATCGGTGCCTTCCAGCTCCGAGCCGTTGAACGACTCGCCGCTCAGTTGGGTGGCGGTGAACTCCAGCGGCGCTGTACCGGCCGCCGGCGCAGCATCGGCCGGTACAGCACCGGTCGGCGCATCGACGCTGGAGCTGCCCTCGTCGGCTCCGCCGCCGCAGGCTGAGGCGACAACTGCGATGGCTCCGGCGATTGCCAGTAGTCGAGGCTTGCTGAGTGCGTGCATCATGTCTCCATTGGACCAGATCATCGAATGAGTTGAGTGTCGGGAGCGAAGGCCGCCCAGGCGAACCAGAAGGTGTCCACGTGGTCCCTGGCGGTCAGGCGGGATCCTTCGAGCGGGCCGCCCACTGCTTGACCCAGAACGTTCCAGGTTGAATTGGTCTCGCGGTCGGTGAAGGCGCCCTCGGTGCGACTGAAGGTCAGTTCGCGCCCGTCCAGGTTCGTCTCGAACACTCCAGTGGCCCCTACGTCTCGTCCATCGGCCACGTCCGACTGATCGAGTGCGGATGCCGTGCCGGGAAGTGCCCACGCGACCACAGCGGTTCCATCGAGGTCGAAGGTGAGCGGGCCTTCGGCCAGCAGCGTCTCGGTCACGATTGCGGTGGGGTCGGTGTTCACCCCGGTACCGACCACCCGTTCCTTGGCTTCGAGGCGGTCGTCTATCTCCCCGTTGAAGAGGAACGGATCCTTCTCCCCGTCATATCCGGGGTACGGGTTCTGGCCGTAGGGACGGGATTCGCCCGTGTCCTTGCTCAGTACCATCCCGTCGGGGTTGGCGGCCAACCAGTCACGCCAGGACACAGTCGCCACGGGTATCCGTGTGAGCACCTCTGCGGTCAGCACGCCTGCGATCGCCTCGCCGGTGAAGTGGCTCCACAGTGACTCGGTCTGTCGGTCGTACATCACAAGTGCCGACTGGTACAGCTTGCCCGAGGTGCCGAAGTCCAGCACCCGGTCCCCCAGGCGTCTGTCGAAGGCGACTCCGGTGTTGCACAGCGGGCAGTAGCTGACCGTCACCGGCGTCTCGCCGAGGGTGTCGTTGACGATCTCGTGCCAGATCATGATCTGGATCGGGTATGCCCTCGTCTCGCCATCGATCTCCAGGCTCAGAACCGGCTCGTCGTCCTCGAGGAAGTCGACCTCACCTGCTGTCAGGAACTTCGGGTCGTCGATCGGAGGAATTCCATCCGGGGGCGGCCCACCCGAGATCACTTCTCCAGGGTCCACCAGGGGATCCGGTAGGCCCTCGGCGGTCATGTTGCGCAGGGCGGATGGTGTGCCCTCGCTCGAGGTCGACTCGATCTGCTCGACCGGCTCCGAGGAGCTGCCGCCGGAAACGACATCGTCGGGTCCGTCGGAGGTGCACGCCGTGGCGAGCAGGGCAACGGCGGCAAGTCCAAAGGCCAGTTTGTGGCTGACTCTCATGCAGGGGGAACACCGCGGGCTACGTGGGGCTTCCAAGGCGTCGTCGAAACTGTTCGGAAACTCAGCCTCGGCCAAGGGCCCCACCGTGGGTTGGCACGGCAGTGCCGTCCTGGCTGAGGAACACCACCATCAACACGAGTGCTGCGACGAAGAGGATCCCGATCAACCACCACTGGACCAGAGCCCGTCGGTTGGCCCGTTTCACGGCCTTTGCGTGCTCGGATCGGCTTCGGGTTGCGGTCTGTTTCGACATCAGGATGTTCCTCCTCAGGCAGTGAGCGCCAGTACCTCTTGTTCGGGAAGTCCTCCGAGCCAGCCTCCCAGCACTTCACCCTGTCCCGAAAGCAGGTACACAGCGGGCTGGGCCGTCACCCCAAAGGCGCGCCAGGTCTCGAAGGTCTCATCCCACAGCATCGGAAATGGTATGTCGTGTCGGTCGACGAAATCAGCGGCCAGGCCGGCGTCGTCCTGTGTGCCCAGACCCACGATGTCGATGTCGTCACCGTGTTCCGCTGCGAACTCCACCATTGCCGGGGCCTCTGCGGCACAAGCCGGGCAATGGGGTGCCCAGAACCACACGAGCAGGGGCTTCTCGGCCGGGAGGTAGTCGGCGAACTGGACCCAGTCCGACTCCTTCACATCCCAGACGGTCACGGGCGGAAGCAGCGGGGCTGAGGCACCTTCCGCGCTGGGCGCGATGTCCGGTCGATCGCCGGTTTCCACGGCCGACTCGCTGCCGCTTCCGCACGCAGCCGCCAGCAGCGCGCCGCTGACGAGCAGCACTGTCGCGGCCCGTCTTGCGCGGAAGGTGCGGGAACGGTTCACAGTCCGTCGAAATGGCATGCGCCCCAAACCCCCACGGCCGCCTGCGTATTCCGGCGACCGGGCGGCCTCGAGCTCAGGCGGCCTTGCCGGCGGCACGGACCACCTCTCCGACGTCGGGGTAGTCGCCGAGGGTCTCGCCCCGGTGTACGAAGGTCAACCGCATGTCAGCATCCACAGCGATTACCCCGGGTGCCTGCAGGGCGTGATTGGTGATCTTTCCCTGGCGGGCACGTCGTAGTGCCCTCAGGTAGTTCCGCGCTGTGGTGGGTGAGAGCATCTTCCACCAAGGGAAGTGCCCGAGTTCGAGTGCGCGGTAGATGTTCTCGTCGGGATCCACGAGGAGTTCGAATCCGATCCCGGCTTCGGTCATCAGCCACTCGGCCTGGTAGTCAGCGGCCTTGCCCACTGCGATGATTGCGACCCCGTTCGCCTCGGCGGCCTTGCGCTGCTCCTCCAGGGCCAGCAGGAAGTCGCGACACGGCATGCAGCCGTAGTACCGGACGATCGGAACGATCGTCGGCCGGTCGACGACGTCCGCGAGGCTCACCTCCGAGCCGTCCGCCCGCTTGAGATCCACCGCACCGAGCGAGTCTCCGACCTGCGGGGCCTTCGCAGCGACGCGGGTGGATCGAGGTGGTGTGGAGTCACTCACGGGGTCGGGCCGTCGGGGTCGCCACTGATCTCGCCGGACGCCAACTGGTGCCCGAAGCTGCGGAGTCGGTCAACCGACTCCGTCGGCGGATCCGTTCGGTGCGCCAGGGCGGCCTTGAGATCCCGGTAGACAGATGCTTCCAAGCCGCAACGGCGGCACTCGTCCAGGTGTGCGCTGACAAGACGAGCGGTCTCGTCGTCGAGTTCGGAGTCCAGGTAGGACTGCACGATCTTGCCCACGTGCGCGCAGCCCATTGCCGGAGCGTTCGAATCGGATCGCCGCCTTCGGAAGAAATTGCGCATCACTCGTTCACGCTCCTCTTCGACGGACTGTTCGGGTGATCCTGGGCTTGGAGGATCTCGCGCATCTTGCGGCGTGCGCGGTGCAGTCGGCTCATCACGGTGCCTTCGGGGATTCCGGCCACTTCGGCTGCCTCCGCGTAGGAGAGGCCCCCGAGATCCACCAACTCGACCACATCGCGGAAGTCTTCGGACAGAGCGTCGAAGGCATCCTCGACCGCAGCGTCGAAATCATCCGAGAGGGCTGCATCCTCAGCGGTGTCGCCCTGGTCGGACACAGGGTCCGGCAGTTGTGTCTGTGCCTCGGTGAGCAGCGACGGCCGTCTACGCCGGTGTCGGTTGATCTCGGCGTTTCGGAGGATGGTCAGCAGCCAGGCCCGCGGATGGCGGCCGTCGAAGCGTTCGATGGAACGGTAGGCCCTGAGCATGGTTTCCTGGACCAGGTCTTCGGCGTCGTGGCCGTTTCGGGTGATCGAACGTGCGACCCGCAGCATCACCTCGACTTCGGGCACGACGAACTCCTCGAATCGGGCCCCGGCTTCGTCGGCGCTCTCATCGTCAGCAGAACGATCGGTTCCGGATGGCGGGGGCTCGGTCAAGGTCATCATGGTGCCATGGTTCGCCGCACGATCGTGTGCTGCGTCCAGC
>JBPCTP010000255.1:0-4986 GCA_051011615.1 Microthrixaceae bacterium
ACGGCGACCTGACCCAAAGGCTCACGCATCCGAGCCATGGTGTGCCCAAGGAGTACGTGGCCCACGTAGAGGGCAGCCCCAGCCGCTCAGCGGTGCGCAATCTGCGCGAGGGAATCGAGCTGGATGACGGCCCGACCGCGCCGGCCAGGGTCTCCCAACCTTCCCCGGGCGTTCTGAACATCACGATCCATGAAGGACGCAACCGTCAGGTCCGTCGAATGTGCGAGGCGGTGGGACACCCCGTGCTGCGTCTGGTGCGCACACGCATCGGTCCCCTTCGCGACACGCGGCTCGAGCCCGGCCTCTGGCGGGTGCTCTCGCGCGAGGAACTCCGGAGCCTGGAGACGGTCGCGTTCAACGACGGGCGGTGACACATGCGGCGGAATTCGGTCTGGCAGGAATCGGTGGCGGAGATGGTGTCCTAGACGGGTATTCTCGCTTCGATGCCAGGACCACTGGTGGCCCTCCGCGGTGCCACGACACTCGAAGTCGATGACGAACCCCACATGGTGGAGCGTGTCACCGCACTGCTGAACGAAATGCTCGACCGCAACGAGGTCGACCACGACGATCTCGTCTCGATCATCTTCACTGCAACCGACGACGTGCACTGCGCCTTTCCCGCGCTCGCCGCGCGCCGGATGGGTCTCGGCGACGTTCCGTTGTTGTGCGCCAGGGAGCTGGATGTGGACGGCGGGACGCCGCGTTGCGTGCGCGTGTTGATGCACCTCAACTCACAGCGCAGCCGCTCCGAGATGCGCCATGTCTACCTGGAGGGTGCGCGGGGCCTGCGAGACGATCTGCCCGAGTGAGCACCAGGGAAGATCCACGTCGCGCCGAGGTCGTCGGCACGGGCCTCATCGGGGGCTCGGTGGCCGCGGCTCTCCGCCGCAGTGGCTGGCATGTCACTGGCTACGACCTTGACGACAAGACTCTCTCATCGGCTCTGGAGATGGAGCTGATAGACGCTGTCGGGACGGATCCCGACGCCGAGCTCGCAATCGTCGCGGTGCCGGTCGGCAAGGTGGCCCGGGCAGCCTCTGGGCCTCTCGAGCGGGGTGCGGTCGTCACCGATGTGGGAAGTGTCAAGGCGCCGGTGGTTGCAGCGGTACAACACCCCAACTTCGTGGGCGGACATCCCATGGCAGGTTCCGAAGCCCTTGGTGTGCAGGGGGCCCGGGCCGAGCTGTTCGAAGGTGCCACCTGGGCGCTGACGCCCACCGACTCCACCAATCCCGATGCTCTCGCCCTCGTGCATGGAGTCGTCCGGTCAGTCGGTGCAGAGGTGGTCACGCTGGCGCCTGCGCAACACGACCGGCTTGTGGCCACTGTCTCCCACGTGCCCCACCTGGCTGCCGCGACACTCATGGCCGTGGCGGACGAACGCGCTTCGGAACATGCTGCTCTGCTGCGACTTGCTGCCGGCGGCTTCAGGGACATGACACGGATAGCAGCCGGTGATCCGGCCATATGGCAGGACATCTGCCGCGACAACCGCGACGCGATTCTCGAAGTCCTCGACGGCTACATGGAGTCGCTCGCCGAGATGCGTGGGATCGTCGCTGATGGTGAAGGCCAGCAGTTGTTGGGTCGCCTCGGTGATGCCCAGATTGCACGAAGAAGTCTTCCTGCGGGCGCACCCACCCCCGAGGAGCTCGTCGAAGTCCGCATACCGGTGCCTGACCGACCGGGTGAACTGGCTGCGGTCACCAGCCTGGCCACTGACCTCGGAGTGAACGTCTTCGACATCGAGGTTGCACATTCCGCCGGTTCCGGCGGCGGCCTACTGATACTCGTGGTTGCAGAGGACTCCGCAGACGCATTCAAGGCCGGTCTCTCGGCGGATGGCAGGCATTCGTCGGTGCACGCGTTGGGTGACTCCACATGAGCGACGACGGTCCCAGGGCCGACCCGTTGCCGATCCATCCGCTCACGGGCCCACCGGTGGCGACCGTGGCGCTACCGGGGTCCAAGTCCATAACGAACAGGGCGTTGGTGTGTGCAGCACTGGCCGATGGCACCTCGGTGCTTCGAGGCGCGCTGGTTTCCGACGACACCGGGGCCATGTTGTCCTGCCTGTCCTCACTCGGGGTGAACGCCACCATAGACTCGCTTGCCGACGATGCCGACGGTGGTGGCGCCACGATCACCGTGCCAGGAGCCGACGGCCCACCCCGCACAGATGGAGCGGTGCTGGATGCGCGCTCCTCGGGTACCACCTCGCGATTCGTGGCGCCGTTGTGTGCCGCTGCAGGAGTCACGGTCGTACTCGATGGCAGCGAGCAACTTCGGGCGCGACCGATGGGCGACATGTGGGATTCCCTCGAGACCCTTGGCGCGTCACTCGATCCGCTCGGCGAGCCCGGGCACCTGCCCGTTCAGCTATCCGGGCCACCCGGCGGCATCCGCCGGCGTGGGGGGGAGGTCCGTGGTGATGCCTCCAGCCAATTCCTCTCGGGTTTGCTGCTGGCGGCGCCGGTCATGCCGAAGGGACTGGAGCTGACCGTGACCACGGAGTTGGTGTCCGCCCCGTACGTTGAGATGACGTTGCGGGTCATGGAAGCCTTCGGCGCTCGTGTCGAGCGAAGCGACGGACTGCACAGAATCGTCGTGTTGCCCGGTGGATACATGGCCCGCGACTATTCGATCGAGCCGGACGCGTCCGCAGCGTCGTACTTCTTCGCTCTGGCATCGGTCAGCGATGGTGAGGTGACGGTGCCGGGGCTTTCATCGACCTCCTTGCAGGGCGACCTGCGTTTCGTCGAGGTGCTGGCAGCGATGGGCGCACAGGTGGAGGTCGGTGAATCCGCCACGGTTGTGCGAGGTACGGGACGCATCGAGGGCGTCGACGTGGACATGTCCGACATCTCCGACACCGCCCAGACCCTCGCTGCCATTGCTGCGCTTGCCTCGACGGCGAGCGAGGTTCGCGGCGTCGGCTTCATCCGGCACAAGGAGACCGACAGGATAGGCGCTGTGGTGAGAGAACTCGATCGCCTCGGCATCGAAGCTGCAGAGACCGAGGACGGGTTCACCGTGAAGCCGGGCATGCCGGCGCCCGCTGTGGTGCAGACGTACGACGACCACCGGATGGCGATGAGCTTCGCCGTGCTCGGGCTGATGGCGGAAGGGGTTTCGATAGCGGATCCAGGTTGTGTCGCGAAGACCTTTCCGGGTTTCTGGGAAGCGATCGAGCGGCTGCGTGCCGGCAACGCGCCCGGCGCCGATGGTGGCGGCAACCGACGCGCCGATGCTTAGGATGACGCAATGCGAGTGATAGCAATCGACGGCCCTGCTGGGTCCGGCAAGTCGACTGTTGCCAGGTTGCTGGCCGATCGCCTCGGACTCACCTATCTCGACACCGGCGCGATGTACCGAGCCGTTGCCTTTGCCGCGATTCGTCATGGGATCGACCCCGACGAGGGCGATGCCGTGGCGGCGCTCGCTCGTGCTGTGGACATCGAGGTCGACGACGATGGGGTGAGGGTCGACGACATCGAAGCGACCGTGGAGATACGTGGCCCCGAGGTGACACGAGCCGTTTCCATGGTGGCGGCCAACAGCGTCGTTCGCGAGGAGCTTCGAACCCGGCAGCGGGCCTGGGCGATCGAGCGGGGCGGGGGAGTGATCGAGGGACGCGACATCGGCACCGTGGTGTTCCCCGATGCCCTGCTGAAGGTGTATCTGACCGCTTCGGTGAAGGTGCGGGCGAAGCGCAGAGCCAAGGAGATGACGGACCTCGACTACGACGAGGTGGCGGCCGACATCGCAAGACGCGATGCTGCCGACGCCGGCCGGGACGACAGTCCATTGGCCACGGCGGGCGACGCCGTGACGGTGGACACCTCGAAGATGGACATCGCCGAGGCTGTCGATGTGCTGGTTGGGATGGTCGAAGAGCGCACCGCCGCCGGTGGGCGTTGATGGCCGGCGACACTGCAGGCGGCCGCGGAGCCACACTGCACAAGGTCACCCGCTTCGGGGATTTCACCTACCGCTTCCTGCGGGGTGTCGGAGTGTTCCTGGCGACCATCCTCTGGCGCTTCGAGGTTGAGGGTCGGGACCGGTTGCCGACGGTCGGCCCGTTCATTCTCTCGCCAGTACATCGTTCCTACATCGACTTCTTGCTGGCTGGAATGACGGTGCGCCGTCGAGTCCGGTTCATGGCGAAGGATTCCCTGTGGAAGGCACCGCGTTTCGGGCGCTTTCTCGTGAGCATGGGGGCTTTCCCGGTCGATCGGGAGGGTGTGGACCGTGCTGCGCTTCGCCGCGCGGAGGAAGCGGTCGCCGGTGGTGAACCGATCGTGATGTTTCCCGAGGGCCAACGGCGCGAGGGTCCGGTGGTGCAAGAGTTGCACCAGGGCCCGGCGTTCGTGGCATGCAGGGGCAGGGTTCCGATCGTGCCCGTCGGCATCGGCGGTTCGGACCGCGCAATGCCGATCGGTTCGAGGATGATCCGTCTCGCCAAGGTCAAGGTGGTTATCGGCGAACCCATCTATCCGGATGTTCCCCTCACGGGCCGTGTGCCCCGGGAGGCGGTCACCGACACCACCGAAAAGCTGCGCGAGGCGATTCAGGAGCTGTACGACCAAGTGCGTTGAGGGTCGTCTCAGAGCGGCAGCGCCACGCCGATCCACATCGCGGCAACGGCGAAGATCGCACTCATCGCACCGCCGATCGCCAACATCGCCTTGTTGCCGCGTGCCACCTGGTGAACCGCCGCTCCGATTCCGGACAGGGCGACCACGACAACCTTGAGTCCGAGTTCCACATATGGCGGATCTTCGGCCGGAATGTCCAGCAGATTCCAGATGCCGGTGACCACAGCAACGCCGTAGGCCGGCCAGGCAATGCGATTGAACGCACGCGCCACCTTCCTGGGCGCATCTGGATCGATGTCGCGGACGGTGGGTACGAGCCCCGCCAGCACGATCTGGCCTCCAACCCACACCGATGCTGCGAGGACATGCAGGAAGACCCTGAAGG
>JBPCTP010000256.1:0-2766 GCA_051011615.1 Microthrixaceae bacterium
CGGACATGCGGAAAAGCCAGTTACAGGGGATGTGGCATGCATGTCGAACAGGTGCTGGCCGGTGTGCCGGAAGCCGAGCGTTGCGATTGCGCCACGACCGGCGCCCCCTCCGGGCGTGGTTGGTTCCGCCGAAACCGTTGAGTCCTTGCCCACCTGAGGGGTGAACACCGTTAGGGTCAGGGCTCGAAGACTTGGATGCAGGCCGGGAGGACGACATGACCGAGACGATGGGCACCAACCGTGAGGTGGGCGGCGAAGCGGCCCGCTGGTCCGCACCCGAGGTCGATTGGGAGGCTTCCGGGTCGCCGTATCTCACCGGCCAGTACCAGCCGGTACGCGACGAGCGCGACGACCACGACCTCGAGGTGGTCGGCGAACTACCACCCGGTTTGGCCGGTGCCTACCTGCGAAACGGTGGGAACCCGTACTTCGCCCCGGCAGGCGGCTACCACGTCTTCGACGGCGACGGAATGATCCATGGTGTCCACCTCGACGGAGAGGGCGGGGCGTCATATTCCAACCGCTGGGTGCGATCGCGCGGGCTCGCCCATGAGCGCGACCAGGGCCACTCCGTCTACGGCGGCCTAGCCGAGTTCAAGATGCCCGATGCGGACGCCCTGGCTGCGGGCGGACTGTTCAAGAACACTGCCAACACCAACATCGTCCGGCACGCAGGGCGTCAACTGGCACTCATGGAGGGAGCGCACCCGACCGAGCTCGGCGATGACCTCTCCACAATTGCCGAGTACGACTTCGGTGGTCGGCTCGAAGGCGCCATGACCGCCCATCCCAAGGTCGATCCCGACACCGGCGAGATGCTGTTCTTCGGATACTCCCCGTTCCCCCCCTACCTGCGCTACCACGTGGTCTCGGCCTCGGGTGAGCTGACCCGCAGCACGGACATCCCGATGGACCGCGGGGTGATGATGCACGACTTCGTCACGACTCCCAACCATGCGATCTTCTTCGACCTGCCGGCAATCTTCGACGGCGAAGCCATGATGGCCGGCGACCCGGCGATCCGTTGGAGTCCGCAATCCGGTGCCCGCATCGGCGTGCTGCCCCGTGACGGCGATGTCGAGGACATGACCTGGATCGACGTGGACCCGTTCTACGTCTTCCACTTCATGAACGCGTACGAGAGCGACGGTCGGATCTTGGTGGACGGCTGCCGGGCCAGCGCCATGCCGACCTCCTTCGGCGACGATCCCCTGCCCGAACACGGGATCCGTCCGTACCTGTGGCAGTGGGAGATCGATCCAGCAGCCGGCAGCGTCCTCGAGCGCCAGCTGGATGACAGAACCGGCGACTTCCCCCGCATCAACGACGGGTTCAACGGAAAGCCGTACCGATTCGGCTATCAGGCCCACACGTCTTCCTGGACCCAGGGTGAGGGCGTTTGGTTCGACGGTGTGATCCAGTTCGACCACGAATCCGGATCCTCCGCGGAATGCATCCTCGGCGACGACGTCGTCATGGGAGAGGTGGCCTTCGCTGCTGATCCCGCCGGTTCTGCCGAGAACGACGGTTGGCTGGTGGCGTTCGCGTCCGACCTGCCTGCCGGCACTTCGGAGTTCGTCGTGATCGATACCCGCGATGTCAGCGCCGGACCGGTCGCAAGGGTGCAGCTCCCGCGCCGCGTGCCCTTCGGTTTCCACGGCAATTGGATGCCCTCAGACTGACCAACGCGGGGCTACGGGCTCGGCAGCGGTCACAGCAACGGCTGGACCGCCTCCATGAACGCAGCCGGCCGGTCTTCATAGGCGGCGTGCCCGGCCTGCTCGATCACCACCAGCTCTGCGCCGGGGATCTCCGATGCCAGGTCGCCTGAGGACTCGGCGAATCCGGAATCGTTCTCGCCGAGAACCACCACGGTTTCGGGTGCCTCGCCGCCGGACCAGGCGAAGTCGCCGCCGCCAACAGGTGCAACGGGCACGAATCCGGCGAAACGTTCTGGATCCTCTGCCAACAGGCCAAGTGCCACCGGCCCACTCGCCGAGGGAGAAACGACCACGGCCGCCTCGATGCCGAGCGCGTCGAGCGCCTCGGCCAGCCAGTCGGCGTCCCGCTCGCCGACGCTCTCACCCTTGCCCGGGAGATCGATCGCCACCGCCCTGTGCCCGGTGGCTGCGACCTCGTCGAGAAGTCCGAGTTCGGACCAGACGGCCGCGTCATAGGCACCGCCGTGCAGGAACACGACCGGTACGTCGACCGGCTCGCCCCCCGCAAGCGTGGGATCTCCGGTCGCATCATCGGCGGGCAGTGACTCCAGGTAAGACACCAGGTCGCCGTCGCCGAGATCGATCGTGGTTCGCTCGGTGTCGGTGCCCGTCGCAGGGCTGTCACCGGTGCTTGACTCGCCATCGCCCGAGCAGGCCGATCCGGTCACGAGGACGAGCGCAGCGGTGACAGTGATCGCGGTTCGCAGTAGGTGATTCCGCTTGCCCATGAGTCGACCGTACCGTTCCGGATGCCGGTCTGCGTCACGGCCCGGACCCGTTGGCCGTGCCGAATCGGCACCGACTGCGCTAGACCGTCAGCCGTGCGTCTCTGGGAGATCATCGACAATGCAGCCCGAGCGCGACCCGACACCACGGCGCTGGCGACCGAGGGCCGGCAACACACCTTCTCCGACTTGGCCACCCAGGCCAATCGGCAAGCTGTCGGCCTCGCCGAGGTCACCAGGCCCGGCGAGCGCGTGGCGGTCGTGTCCGAGAACTCAGCGGCGTATGTGGCTGCGTTCTACGGAGTGCCGCGTGCCGGAGC
>JBPCTP010000257.1:0-3047 GCA_051011615.1 Microthrixaceae bacterium
CGGCGACGATGGGTATGGCTCTTGTTCTGTGCGTCGCTCGGAGCCTCGCTTGGCTACTCCAGCACCCTGTTCGAGGATGAACCTGTTGGCCCAATCGTTCAACACTGGGCCGCAAACGAGCTCCTCATCAGTCCTCCCGAAATTGAGGGTCGAGTAGATCTTCAGGCGATCTCCATCTACGCGACGGCCGGCGAGGTACCCGAGCAGGTTGCGGCCGACCTTGGCATTCCGGTTGACGATCTGACACCGACGCTGCGCACCGTGGCCGATGGATCAGTCAGGACCCTCACCGTGTCAGCGGTTGCAACTTCGGCCGAAGATGCGCTGTTGGTCACCGAATCCATCTCGGTCGCATTGCTCGACGGGCTGAACCGAGAGGAGCAGGCTGAATTCGGCGCTGCGTTGTTGGAGGCCAATGCCGAAGTCGAGGCGGCCATTGTCGACGCATCGGTAGTCCAGGATGAACTCGACGCATTCGAGCGCAGCCTGCCACCCGAGGAAGAACGAACCTCTTCACAGCAGGCGCAACTGCGAGCGTTGGAACTCCGGACTGATGCAGCGGTCAGCCGCATCACGGCTGCACAAGAGGCAGTTCGGGTGCTCGAGAGCACCGGCCCCGCACCGGCCCCGCTCCAGCAGTTCGAGACGATCCCGCCCCTACGAATCAGCCAGCGCGAGTACAACAACCGGATCGCCCAGGGACGTCAGGGACAGAATAACTTCTTCGTCGGAGAGGTCGATCTGGCCGACACCTCGAGGCCGACAGTTAGCGAGCGGCTCGAGTCGCCCATCGCGCGTGCGGCTCTAGGTGCCCTGGCCGGTTTCCTCATCGGTATGCTCACCGCGCTGGCCCACATACGGCTCGACCCTCGCCTGCGTTCCAAGGATCAGGTGGAGGCAGCGTTCGGGGTGCCCGTCTTGACCGAGATCCCCGAGATGCCGAGGCGAGACCGCAAAGACCTAGTGCTGCACTCTCGAGAACGCCCAAGATCGGTCATCGCCGAGGCGTACAGGTACCTCCGCAGCGTGTTGTTGTTCGCTCGGGCCGGAGCCGATGCCGACTCGATCGCCGACGGAGATGTCGCTGCGGGAGCTGAATCGGACCGCGACGTCCGAGTGCTGATGATCACATCCTCGGGCGAAGGTGAGGGCAAGACAACTACTGCCGTAAATCTCTCGGTCCTGATGGCCGAGGCCGGGTACAAGACCGTCCTGATCAACTGCGACTTCCGGCTCCCCAACGCCCACAAACTGATGGGCCTCGAATACCTGCCCGGCGAAGTTCAACAGACCGAGGTCGAGGGCCTCTTGTTCGTAGCCGACGTACAGCGTGCCGAGTCCGAGACCCCGGGCCAGATCAGCGAGCGGCAACGCCAGGTGATTCGACAGGCTCGACAACAGGCCGACGTGGTCATCCTGGATACCGCCCCCGTACTTGCCACCAACGACGCGATCGAGCTGCTGGCCGAAACCGATCTCGCTGTGCTCGTGGCCAAAGAGACCAAGACAACCGCTGACGCGGCGCGCGAAGCACGCGAATTGTTGATCGATCGCATGGGCATCGCTGTAGCCGGGGTGGTCATCACCAACGCCGGCGCCGGCATGGGTTCGGGCTACTACGAGAAATACCGCTACGGCAGCTACTTCGGCGGCGAACGCGGGACGATGTGGCAGGTTTTCAAGGCCAAGTTCGGTCGTAAGAAGAAGGCCGCGAAAGCTGACGAAGCGGTCTACGGCCAGGGGGTCGAGATCGATGCCGATGCGACGACATCTCGCTTCGACCTCGACGAGACCGGAGCTGTCCCCACCGAGGATTCTGGCGAGGGTGCGCAGCAGGTTGAGATCGACTCTGAGGAGACGCTGCCAGCTGACAAGCCCGACCTCGATACCAGCGACTCCGATGTCGACGCAGAGCTCGACCAGGGCTCAGATGATCCCGACGGTGTCGCCGAGGCCGACGCCGAAGAGCACGAGGTCACTGAGACCGACGCTGAAGACGTTGAGGACGGCGACGCTGGACCTGAAGACGGCCAGGCCATGCAGACCGAGCCTGAAGAGGACGAACTTGCTGCGTCGAGCAGCGGCGATGCAGACGCCCTCGCCGACGGCAGTAGCTCGTCCAACGGCCACGGCGTGCCGGACAAACAAGACAAGATCGTCGTAGAACCGGTTACTGACTTCGATCCACTCTTTGTCCGCCCCAGCGTGGTCGAACCGGTTGGCATGGACGATGTCGCAGAGCCCGACCAACTTCAGGGTGCGGACCTCGAAGAACTCTTCAACCGCTCCGGCAACGGCCAAACATCACCTCGCCACGCCGTCGACCCTGCCGAGATCGACCTCCGGTTCGAAGACGCGGGTCATCCCCGGCGTGCACGCCGTGCGGCAAACCCCGACGCGGTGTGGGACGACTGAACCAACCCAAACGAGCAGGTGTTTCAGCCCATCTGGAAGCCAGCAGGTTGGCTTATCATTGTGACGTGACGGGTGGTCGCACAGAGGGGCAAGCATGAGCGGAGATCGGGTAATCGTTGTCGGGCAGGGCTACGTCGGCTTGCCCCTGGCGATGAACGCTTGGCGAGCCGGCCACCTGGTCATGGGGTTCGACCTCGACCACGCCAAGGTCGAGCAGCTCAACCGCGGCGTCTCCTACATAGAAGATGTCCCTTCCGAGGATGTGGCCAAGGCCGTCGAGTCCGGCCGGTTCATAGCTGTCGCTAACCCAGCCCAACTCGAAGAGTTCGACGTAGCGGTTGTGTCGGTGCCGACACCGTTGGTCGACGGTATTCCCGACCTCTCCTACATGGAGTCGGCGGCGCAGATGATCGCCCCGGTGCTCACTCAGGACTCGTGCGTCATCCTGGAGTCCACCACCTATCCGGGCACGACCGAGGAACTCTTCGGACCCATCCTGGAAGCCCAGTCCGGCCTCAAGATGGGGGTCGACTTCCGCCTGGGTTACAGCCCAGAACGTATCGACCCTGGCAACGTGTCGTGGAACCTCACGAACACCCCCAAGGTTGTCGCCGGCATCGACGAAGAGTCGC
>JBPCTP010000258.1:0-3736 GCA_051011615.1 Microthrixaceae bacterium
GGGTTGCACGCCGCACGCCGCCTCACCTGGGGTGCGACGCCTGAGTCGGCCGCCGAGATCGACCGGATCGGACTCCAGGTCTGGTTGGAGCGCCAGCTCAACTGGACTGCGATCGACGACTCTCAGATGGCGCCGATGTTGGCTCCGTGGCCCCGGCCGGACATGTCGGCCCCGGCGCTGAACGACGACAGCCCTTGGAAGATCGCCCAGGAGTTGGCCGCGCACGAGACCCTTAGACGTTGCTTCTCGGGTCGCCAACTCCACGAGCTCATGGTCGACTTCTGGTCGGACCACTTCAACGTGCAGGTACACCACGGTCGGGCACGGGTGCACATGGGCACCTACATGCGCGATGTGATCCGTCCGAACGCCCTGGGACGATTCAGTGACCTGCTACCCGCGGTCGGGCGCCATCCGGCGATGCTGCACTACCTCGACCAGGCGGAATCCAGGGCCGACCGGGGTCGCATCCCCAACGAGAACTACGCACGGGAGGCGATGGAGCTCCACACGGTCGGTTCGGATGCCGGCTACACCCAGGATGACGTCGTAGCCGTCTCCTACCTGCTCACCGGCTGGACGACCGACGGTAGGACCGGGGGATTCGACTACCGATCCGACCGGCATGACCCGGGGCCCATGACCCCCGGTCGCCAAGTCCTCGGCTGGTCCCGTGGATCGCTTTCCGGCGACGCCGCCGCTCTGGCATTCATGGCGCATCTCGCAACACACCCGGCGACCGCACGGCGGCTGTGCCACAAGCTCGCCCGACGTCTTGTCGGCGAGCACATAGTGCCGAACTCGCCGCTGGTCGACACCGCTGTTGCGGCATACAACTCCTCGGGAACGAACATCGCAGCGGTGGTTAGGGCACTGGTGCTCTCTTCTGAGTTCCGCGACTCCGCAGGCGCCAAGGTGCGCCGCCCGCAGTCGTTGCTCACCCAGTACGTGCGAGCGCTCGGTGTCTCTTGGAGCGAGCCGTCGAATCCCGACAGCTTCCTGTGGAAGATCTGGGGGACCCTCGAGCAGCTCGGCAACGCCAACCATGCGTGGCCGGCTCCGAATGGATACCCCGATGCCAACGGCGCCTGGTTGTCGGTAGGGGCGCTCGTGGCCCGCTGGAATGCAGCGGTCTACCTCGCCCACGGCAACGTCGCCGGACTCGATTTCGAGGCCCGCGACACCATGGACTGGTCACCGGACGGCACGTGGGGCGGATGGTTGACCGCGCTGGCCGACCGCATCGCAGGTGTGCCCTGGCCCGACGATGTGCGAGCCGCGCTGCTGGCCGAGTACGGGGTGACAGAACAGACGACGTTCCGCAACTGGGACCACTGGGCGGCGCCGAACGTCGTCGCCGTATTGCTCCAGACACCCGGATTCCAGAGATCGTGAGCGCCTCATGAGCAGCAGACGCAACTTCATGGTCGGCACGGCGGCAGGGGCGGCAGTCCTTCCGTTCGTCGCAGGACAGAGCCAGGCCGGCGCGGCCGTAGGGGATACCCAAACCCTTGTGGTGATGTTCCTGCGCGGCGGATGTGACGGACTGTCGGTCCTGTCGCCTGTCGGGGAATCCGCCTACCACGACGCCCGGCCGTCGGTGGCCGTGCCCGAGTCCGCCGCCCTGCCGCTCGGCAGCGTCGCGCCGAACCCGACCTTCGGTTGGCATCCGGCCGCCACCGAACTGTCCCGCCTCTATGACTCGGGACGGGTCGCCGTGGTGCCGAGCGCAGGCACCCCGGATCATTCCAGGTCTCACTTCGACTGCCAGGACGGCATGGAGGCAGGCCGCCCCGAGAACCGGTACTCGGTCAATGGTGGCTGGCTCGGTCGGTACCTGGCCTCGACCGCTTCGTCGGACCACCCCTTGCGTGCCTTCAGCGCGGCGACCGGCCTGCCGCCATCGCTCGCAGGCTACGGGGCGATCTCGGCGCAGTGGTTGGACCAGCTCGGCCTCATCTCCTGGGGGCCAGATCCTGACTTCGCCATGGCAGCCATACGTGCGGGCTACACGCCGGAACGAGCCGGCGGTGACCTGGCCATGTGGGCCGGGATCACCGGCGATGCCCTTGGCGAGGTGGCTCCGTTGCTCGAGGGTGAGGTCCGGCCACCCGACACGTGGCCCGACTCATACCACGCGGACCGCCTGTTCACGATCGCCCGGCTGATCGAGGAGGGCATGCCGGTGCAGGTCGCAACGGTCGACATGGGTGGCTGGGATCACCACGACGACATGGGCTCGGCCACCGATTCCGGCGCCCGGACCCACTCCCACGTGAGGTCGCTCGACGCGGCGATCGGGGCCTTCTTCGATCGTTTGGACGCAGGCGGCCACGGCAACGACGTAACGCTAGTGACGATGACCGAGTTCGGCAGGCGCTTCGCCGAGAACGACTCCGGCGGGCTGGATCACGGTTTCGGTTCGCAGATGCTCATGGTCGGCAGCGGGCTCACGCCAGGTGTGCACGGCCCCTGGCCAGGGGTCGGCCCTTCCGAGCTGGAGGGTGGCGACCTTGCGGTGACGGTCGACTATCGCAGCGTGCTCTCCGAGGTGCTGACCCGCAACATGGGCGCCGGCGACCTCTCATCGGTGTTCCCCGGCTTCGACACCTCAGCCGGCTCCTTCGTCGGCGTCACCAGCTGAGTCGATCCGGCAACGACCCCATCGACGCCCCCCACCGCGACCATGGCCACCACCGTGACCATCCAGCGGCGTACCTGCGTCCTGCACGACTGAAGCGCGCGTTTCGAGTCACCCAGGGCCGTATGTGGCACTGCACGACTTGGATTCGGCACTTGAGTCAGCCAGCACAAGGTGCTGGTGCTGGGTTCGAGTTAGTCCGCACCTGAGACACGGCCCACCGAAGTGTCGTTGGGGCATGATGCTGCGATGGCGAACGATCCCTATGCGGACTTTCCTGGACTCACCTTCGACCGACCCTCCGATGGTGTGCTCCAGATCACCCTCGATGCGCCGGGGCTGAACTCGGTCGACAGTCTGGTGCACCGTCAGCTCGCGGATGTGTGGATGGCGGTCGATCGCGATGTCGACACGAACGTCGCCGTGCTGCGTGGCGCCGGCAAGGGATTCTCCGCCGGTGGGAGCTTCGATCTCGTCGAAGGCATGATCGAGGACTACGGCGAGCGAACCCGCATGCTGCGGGAGGCCCGCGATCTCGTCTTCAACGTCATCAACTGTGCCAAGCCGATCGTTTCCGCCGTGCACGGCCCTGCCGTGGGCGCCGGGCTGGTCGCCGCGTTGCTTGCAGATGTCTCTGTGGTCGGGCGCAATGCGAAGATCATCGACGGCCACACGCGGCTCGGAGTGGCGGCAGGCGATCACGCTGCGATCTGTTGGCCGCTGCTGTGCGGCATGGCCAAGGCCAAGTACTACCTGCTCACCTGCGATCCCCTTACAGGTGAGGAGGCCGAACGCATCGGGCTGGTGAGCCTGTGCGTGGACGACGACCAGGTGCAGGATCGCGCCATGGCCGTCGCGAAGTCGCTGGCCGCCGGGTCACAGTCGGCGATCCGCTGGACCAAGCACACGCTCAACAACTGGTACCGCGACCACAGCTCGATCTTCGACGCCTCCCTCGGGATGGAGTTCTACGGATTCGGAGGCCCGGACGTGGCCGAGGGACTGGCGTCACACCGCGAGAAGCGGGAACCGAACTTCGACGGCCCCACCAGTGAGTGAACCACCGATTCCCGAAACCGTGGATCCACCGTCACC
>JBPCTP010000259.1:0-4077 GCA_051011615.1 Microthrixaceae bacterium
GTACGGCGCCCTGGCGTCACGCATCGTGCTGTACTTCGCCGATCCAGCGTTGGCCGATGAGGCCACCATGAGGCGCTTCGGTGAGGTGGCGCAGACCACCGAGAGGCTCACCGAGGCCCGCGGGTGAGGGTCCGTACCGTCGTTCGGACTAACTTCTTCGATCGAGATCCTGCATCGCGCAAGTAGTCGGCGACGCCCTCAGACGTCGTCAACATCGATGTCCCTACCCACGGAGGTTTCCATGACAATCAGTTCCAGTGATCCGGTGGAGCGCCTGGTGTCAGGTCCGGTCGTGGAAGCCCATACCGACGATACGATCACCCGCATTGCAGAGCTCATGATCGGCGATTCGATCGGACTCGTGGTGATACGCGACCAGAACCCGATCGCAGGGGTGGTTTCGGAGAGAGATGTGGTGGCCGCGGTTGCCGAGGGAGTCGACTTCGAGTCCGAGCGTGCGGCAGACATCATGGCGATGGAGACCGTCACCATCGACGCATCGTCGACTGTCGCCGAGGCCCGGAGGCTGATGGCCGATGGCGGAATCCGCCATCTTCCCGTCCTCAAGGGGGACAAGGTCATAGGAGTCGTGTCGATTCGGGATTTCCTGCAGGTCGCGGACGACTGACCAGGTGCAGCTCGCAGAGATCCTGGCTCTGACCGCACACGGATCCGATACCTGGGTGGGCACGGGCCCGCAGTATCCCTGGAGCGGCCTCTATGGCGGCCAGGTCGTGGCCCAGGCCCTTGTTGCGGCAGGCCGAAGTGTCGAGGCCGAGTACGAAGTCCATTCCATGCGGGCCTACTTCATCAGGCGCGGAGCCGAAGCGGAGCCCGTGCGTTACGAGGTGGAGAGGATTCGCGACGGCCGCACCTTCGTGACCAGGCGCGTCGTCGCTCGCCAGAACGGAACGGCGATACTGAATCTCGAGGCTTCCTTCCAGCGTGGCGAAGCGTCTGAGGACATCGAGACGGTACCCATGGATCCGTCTGTTCCGAGGCCGGGCAATGCCGCGCATGATCTGAGCGAGTCCTGGTCGCCGGCATTCGAACGCGAATGGGTGCCGGACGTGCCCGATTCCTTCGGTGGTGGCCGGGCGGTCGCATGGTTGCAGGCAACGGGCCACTTGTCGGACGACCCTGTCATTCACGCAGCCGGTTGCGCCTTCATGTCCGATGACCTACCTACTGATGCCGTGATCCGGGCGCACCCGATCGCAGCTGAGGCCGAAGAGATACGCCATGAGGTGTTGTTCACGGCCAGCCTCGATCACACGATCTGGTTTCATCGACCGGTTCGTTGTGACGAACCGAACCTGCACGACTTCTCCTGTCACAGCTTCGTCGGTGGCCGGGGTTTGGCGCTTGGCCACATCTACTCCGCTTCTGGTGAGCACGTGGCGACCGTGGCGCAGGAAGTCCTGATCCGCGATTCGCGCCTACGGGACTAGGTGTTTTTCACAGCGTTGATGGTTCACAGGCCTTGCCCCCGGTGAATCGACTGGCACAACGAATCCCGCGATTGCTGAGCTGTTCCTACAAATCCCACTGAATCTGCCGACCTAGGAGCCAGGGGCCAGATCGACCCCGGGCGGCTCCGGCCGCCGCCGAAGCGGAGGTCACCGTCGGTGCGTCTCGTGGATGTGCATGTCGAGGGGGAGACAACTCTTGATGTCGTCCTGCATCCGCGCCTCACGGTGCTCACCGGGATGCAGGCCGAGACCCACTTGCTGGCCGACGCACTGGCCCGATGTTTCGTGATGGCGGGCAACGGAGTCACCGGCACCGTCGAATACTCCGGTTTCCACATGCCGCTCGATCAGACCACGGTGGTGTCGCTCGACGTGCAGGGTGACGGATTTCGGGTACTCACCCAGTCCCAGGTTCCGGAGCCGGACCAGGCGGGTGCCGAAGTCGCGGCAGCGGACCTGGAGGAACGACGGATCGGCTGGCAGCGACGCTTCGAGGCGGCCGACGCACAGAGAGCGTCATTGCAGACTCGCCTGGAGGCAACGGCGGCTGCGGTCAGGGTTGGCCAGGACGAGTTGGCCGGGGCCCAGCGAGCGGCCCGGGAGCTCGAGGCGACGGCGCAGGCGGCGGAGGATCGTCCGGCCGAGCTGGCTGAGCGTGTGGCGGCGGTTCAGGCTGAACTCGACTCAGCGGATGCTCATCTCTCGGCCGGTACGCAGTTCGCACCCCGCTTCGCTGCGGCTTTCGATCCCGAGGGTGATGCGATCGCCTCGATCCGTATCGGTTCGGATCCGGCGATGCACCGGAATCTCGTTGGACAGGCTACGGACATGGCGCTTCTGGCTCCCGCGCGTCTGGCGGACCTGGAGGGTTGGCTGGACGCCGTGGCATCTGGGGAAGCAGCTCCGAACCCGGCGCTGGCGGCCATGCTCGAGGAGATCAAGGCCCTGGAGAGCCGTTGGCAGGAAGTGTCATCGGTGGGGGTGGAGAACGAGCCGGCGGTCGTGGAGGCGCGCGGCCGGCTGGAGGCACTCAGCCAACGCCTCTACGCACTGGAGGAGCTGGCCGAGAGCGGCATCCTGGCGGATCGTGCCCGCACCGAGATCGATGCTGCCCACAACGAGACGGTGCGGCGAGAGAGCGAACGCCACGTTCGTTCCTCCGGAGTGGAGGAAGCCGCCGGCCACGAGGCCGATGTCCTGGCCACCTACGGGTTCGATTCGTATCTGGACTACACGATCGCCCTGTCGACGCGTTCGGTTGGTGACGCCGTGAAGGGCACGCTGGATCGTGTGCGCACAGAGCGGGTCGGCGCGGCGGACGCGCTTGAGGCAGTCAGGGCAGAGGCAGCGGCGCGGCGCGATGAACTCTCAGAAGAGCGTCGCCAGTTGCGTGAACGGATACGGGTTCGCACGGGACTCGCCGCAGAGGAGTTGACGGTCGACGTGTTGGCCACGGTGCCCGAGTTGCCCTCCTGGCTGGGTGTACTTGCCGCGGAGCTGGACGCCTCGCTGGGCTCCTACAGGGAGAATCGGGCCCGTATCCTCTCGTCGCTCGAGACGCTCGAAGGCGAACAGCTCGACGACGTGGATCGGCCGACGCGTCTTCGCCTCGAGGCCGAACAGCAGCACAAACGTGCCGTGGCGTTGGCACCACTGGTCGATCAGGCCGCCCGTGAACACGACGTGGTCGGGGGACAGATGGCTGAGGTCGATCGGACAATGGAAGAGGCCACCGAACGATTGCACGCCGTCGATCGGCAGCTGGCAGCGCTCGCCATGCCGGAGGCCGATGGGTACGCACCGGCGGACGTGGCTGCGATCGTCACGGGTCTGACGCCCCTCATTGATCCCCCTGGTCCCGATCCGGTGCCGGTCCTGATGGTGGACACCTATGCACAGTTGGGTTCGCTGACTGCCTCCGCCCTGGAGTCGACCCTGGTGGCGGCTGTTCGAGTCCAGCTCGTGTACATCACAGACGAGCCGACGGTTCTGGAATGGGCAGAGCAGCTCTCACCCAGCGCCGGGCAGCTCGTGAGGTTGGGAAAGCCGAACTGGTTCCAGCGGCGTTTGTCTCGTCGGGCTCGCCACCATGTCGACGAGCCCGTTGAACACTGAGTTGTGATCGAACGCGCTCGGCCTGGTGCTTGTCAGTCGGATTCGCTGCCACTGCGCACGTGGCGCATGGCATCGCGAAACGACGCGCGGGCCGACACGTTCCAAACCACAAGTACAGCCACGAGGCTGAACGCGACGATCGTGATCGCCCAATAGAAGGCTGCCCAGTCCACGAGTACTCCGTAACGAGGGTTCCCGGGCAATCCGATTCGCAGGCTGGGCAGCGCGAACAGGACCGACGCGAACAATGCGTAGACCCAAAGCGGAGTAGCGGCACTGAACACCACGATCCACCAGGTCACAGCGGCACAACTGAGCGCGATCGCCCACGAGATGATCATGAACATGACCACCCAGGTGATCGCGGCCCAGCGCCGACCGAGATCGAATGCCACGACAAGGCTGTTGTCATCGTCCTCTGCTGTGGCCGCCATCGCGAATTCGTCGAGCGCGGCGGTCAGCTCGAGGTCCGTGGTGAGCGGCTCGGCGT